>JBLHRW010000208.1:0-8785 GCA_047626445.1 Neolewinella sp. | reverse complement strand
GTTGAAGAACTCCTTCCGTAGCTACGGCTATGCAAGGAATCCTTCGCCTCATTCAACACCAAAATTCATCAGCACCTTACCCACAAATTCAATATTGACAGACCACTAGGTGCAAAGCGCCATCAATACCGGCACTGATGCCCGCCGTAGAAATGACGTTGCCGTTGTCGACGTACCGGACATTACGCAGAACTTTGACCTTCGGGTAGGTTTCCTCCAGGTGGTCGAGTGTATTGTGGAAGGTCGTGGCCGTTGTACCGTCCAGAATTCCAGCTTCTGCCAGGATAAGGGCTCCGGTACACACCGAAAAATGGATTTGGGCCTGCTGCTGGTTTTTTATCCAGTTCGTTACTGCAGTATCCTGGCTGGTATTGAACCCATTACCGCCGAATACGGCGATGATGTCGGTAGGTGGTGCGTTTTCCAGGCCATAGTCAGGTAAGATTTTAAGGACGCCCTGGGAAATGATTGGATCCTTAGTTTTCGAAACGGTGAAAACTTTGAATCCTGCATAGGTCAATACTTCCAGTGGCCCGGCGAAATCGAGTACTTCAACGCCAATCGCCGACGCAACCACGGTTACTTGCTCGCCCCGGGCAAGCAGTTGGTTTGCTTTTTCTACCCGGATAAGCTCAAGGTAAGCGCCTACGGATAAGCCGGTGCGTTGTCTGAAACGGCGACTCAGATTGCGAGGGCTCATATTGACGTGGCCGGCGATCGTTGACAAGTGGCAATCTCCAGAAAGGTGCTGCGCCAGGTAATCCTGCGCGGTGTGAATGTTTTCGTCCAGGTGATTACGATAACGGAGAAAGACACTTAGCTGAGGGGCATCACTACTTCTGCGTAGGTACACTACTAAATCCCGGGCAATGTCGGCTGCCACACGGGCTCCGATTAGGTCCTCGATCATATGTAGGGCGAGGTCGATGCCAGAGGTGACCCCGGCGCTGGTGTAAATCGTTCCGTCCCGAACGAAAAGTCGATTCCCAAGCAATCGGGCTTCAGGGAATTGCTGGCTAAATCGCTCCAGGTAATCCCAGTGTGTTGTGCACTCCCGCTGTCGAAGTATACCGGCTTCTGCCAATAGGAAGGCACCAGTACAAACCGAGCAGATGGTAGTGCCGCTCGCTAGCTGCCTTCTTAACCAGTAAAACAACGGAAGGCAATCTCTGAGGAATTTTGCTTCGAATAATATTTCAGGGTCGAGCCCGGGAATAAAAACAATGTCCTTGTCCGTCAACACGTAGTCGTCGAAACTTGCTAAGGCACCCAGCTACAAGCCGGCACTACTTTGTACTTCGACGGCTTCGCTGATCTTCAAGTAATGCAGTGTCAAATCCGGCCTAAAGCCCAATAATGAATAGAAAACCTGCACCGGGCCGGTAAGGTCTAAAAGGTGTACGCCTGGAGGGACTAAGAAGAAAACACGTTGAATAGGCATACTTTAGATACGATTGACGCTCGCCAACCGTTGAGTCGGTGCCCCCCGGGAACTTAGTTTAGTGCGTACTACAACAGATTTTTTTTCGCACATTTGTCTAAGGATCCCTCGTTATATCTATCTCCCAAGCCCACTCTACATGACCAAACAACAGCTAAACGCCTACGCCTACCTCCTTGTCAACTATTGCGTGAGCCTACAACCCGGCGAACGCCTGTTCGTGAATTCCACCACCCAGGCAGCTCCCCTAATCGCAGAAATTAGGCGCGAAGTACTTAGGGCTGGTGGCCACCTGGAGTATGCCCTTTCGGTACCGGGAGATGGGGACGCGATGCGTGAACTTGGTAGTGAGGAACAATTCGGTTACGTTCCGGTACTTTATCGGACGGCTATTGAAGAATTCGAAGCCTACATTAATATCCGGGCGCCTTTCAACCTTCGCTCATCGCCGGCATCCCCAGACCAGCAAGCTGCCCAGCGGGCGGCCATACAGCCGCTGCTCAAAACCTATTTCGAACGGACGGCCGACCGCCGCCTCAAACGCAGCCTCTGTGTTTTTCCTTGCCCGGCCCTGGCCGAGGAAGCGGACATGAGCCTGGAAGAGTACACCACCTTTGTGGCCAAGGCTACGAAGATTGACCAACCGGACCCTAAGGCCGCCTGGCTGGAAGTCCGAAGCCGCCAACAAGCCGTAGTGGATCACCTGAATAGTTGTACCACTTTTCGTTACGTAAATGCGAAGACAGACATCACGTTTACCACTAACGGGCGTACCTGGATCAATAGTGACGGACAAACTAATATGCCAAGTGGTGAAGTATATACCAGCCCTGAGGAGGATTCGGCCAACGGTCACATCTTCTTTGATTACCCGGCTATCCGTAATGGAAAGACGGTCCAGGGCGTGACCTTACAGGTGAAAGATGGAGAAATCACTAAGTGGCACGCTGAAAGCGGACAGGAAATACTGGACGAAACCTTCGATATTCCCGGTACCCGCCGTTTCGGCGAAGCAGCCGTAGGAACCAATTATACGATTGACCGGTTCAGTAAAAATATCCTTTTTGACGAGAAGATTGGTGGTACGGTGCATATGGCCATCGGGCAGAGCTACGCTCAGGCTGGTGGAAAGAATGAAAGTACTGTCCATTGGGACATGATTGCCGACATGAAACAAGGTGGTATTATTTACGCCGATGGGCATGAAATCTACAGAGACGGACGGTTTACCAACAATTTATGGCCTTAGGGTCAACCTTTGTGGGTATAAGTGGTCTTTACGTAGTGCTCGATAGACAATTTAGAACAAAAATGAGCTATCTCGATCGATGACCGAATTTCCTGACAGGCATTTAACGACAGATTACCTACCTTGCGCCACATTCTTAGCGTCAGCCCTATTATAAGATAACGGGAACATTTATAATTGAAATAACCTCAAACCGTGAACGAGAACATTGCTTTTCTAGAATTGAAATATGGGAACATCTACGGAGGCTACCCAAATTTTTACGCCATCAGTGAAATCGCACTGCTCGTCTTTGAGCGGGGCTCTAATAAAATATTCCTCGAGAGCTGGATCAATCAAGCTAACGTAGACATCGTCGATGTTTACGCCGAGACGGATGAGTTGGGCCATACAACCCGCAGGGTACGGGAAGTCCTCAATATGAGTAGTAACCGACGGTACCGCTACGAAGAAGACTTCCGCCTTGAAGAGGAGGAACTGCAGTACGCATTTCGTAATCTGCGGTCTACCAAAATGGCCGTCCGGAACTTCCTGCTGAAAAATCTGAACAAGTACCGGTTCGACGACCTGATCGTCTTCGATGGTCGCCGGGACATCTTCCTTTGTGAGCGCTCCGGCGTTGATTTTAGTTACGTTAACATCATCGACATCCAGAAAGACTTGAATCGGGAAACCGACTACCTCTTCAGCCTCAATAAGCTGGCGAAGGTGATCGACTTTCATACCGACCGGTCGTACCTGCGGTCTAATAACCTCGAGTACTGGTTGCATCCGATTGCCGCCCGGCAGATCGTCCCCGGTACGGCTGCCTTCGATGCAGCACGCCTTCTGATGGTCTTTAACGAGTACACTGAAGTGCACGATGACTTCATGATCAAAGCGGCAATTCTGTTGAATAAAATCCAAAAGCGGAAGGACGAAGAAAAGGCCCTGAAGGAGGCGAACCCTGAGCCAGAAGCAGAACCAACTCCGGCAGCGAAGAAGCCAAAAGCCAAAGAGAAGGCTGCTAAGGAAGAAGAATAGCTTGTCGTTCAGTAGTCGACAGGCTCCCTACCGACTACTGAAGGGACGCCGTACAAACAACTTACGCCTTTTGACCGCCTTGTTTTGCCCCCACCGAACTTGAAAATCATTTCCGTAGCTGAGGCTATGCAAAGAATTTGTAAGTTCGGGGAGAACAAAAGCGTCAAGTCAAAACCAATAAGTTGTTTATACGGCGTCCCTAAAGATCACCGCTACCAGCACTAAAGTACTGATGATCAGCCCCGCCAGGAAAATGGTGAAGGCAGTGCGGAGTAGTGCGTACTTGCGGGCTAGCGATTGTCCGAGCCCGTGAAGGTCATTGACGAGCATGCCGTAAAGGGCGTTAGGATCCTGCAATTTCTGTTCCATGCGGGCGGCAAATTCTGCACGGGATAAGGTGCTAAAAAAGCCGAAGAAAGCAAGGTTCTCTTCCGGTTGAGTTTTGCCCGAAGGGCGCGCAGCCAGGGCGGCATAGACCAAACTCACCAATCCACAGATGGTAAAGAAGCCTGCGGGCAGCAGCACATCCGGCCGGGTCTCGGCCCAGTTGTGGTAGCTGGTAAAGGTTACCAGCGCACCTATGGCTAAGGTGTTGACGCTAATCATGATGGCGGCCTTTTGGTCGGCCATTGCTACAAGGGTGATGTGGTTTTGGAAGATTGTCCGAAAGTAAGTTTGAGCGGCCTCGCGTGTAGGGCCATTCTCTAAATCACCAAGCTGCTGAAAGGCGGGTGTCGCGAGGTGTTCTCCGTTATCGTTGGCCGGGTTTTCGGGCGAGGTCGGACCTTGCCGAAGTACTGGTGTAGCGTAAGTTGAAGGAACAATGCGGTTGGCCAGCTTGTCGACGAGCCGCTGTAGGTCGAGTAAGACCGCTGAATGGGTGTGTTGGTACTGCCGTCGGAGTTCTCCGTTGCGGAAACGTGCCTGGCGTAGTTCATTGAGGTAACCGTTGATCGAGGCAAACCGGGCAGCTAGAGAACCTGAAGCGAGATTGTCGTTTGTGTAGCGGTTTTCCAACCAAGTGAGCTCGGCGCCTTCGGCGCCAGCCAATAACCGCTGGGCCAGTAAGGCATCGTGGAGTACGTCGGCTACTTCCGCCCGCTGGTGGCCGCTGCCGCCAGGCAGGGAAGCTTTCAGCGCCAGGTGAAGGTTTAGGTAGTCGGGGCCCGTCCATTGCCGGAATTCCTGGATGATATCGGCCCAGGGAAGAATGGCCGCGGGGCGACCCCAATAGCGACAGGCCTCCAGTAGGGCTGCCGCCCGCGCTAGCGGCGGTAAATCAGGAGAAGCGCCAGGTTGGCGCAGGGCGATTTCGCGCGCGTGCCCGCCCAGGGCCAGCGCCCAACTGTCATTGTGCAATACGTTGGCGTGGGGCAATCGCTCGTAGCTCATCAACATGAACCGCTCGGCCTGGTCGGCGAGGTCTTGTAGGTCCAGTGAAGAGGCGAAGGGGGATTGCATCGAGTTTAGTGTGTTTGTACCCAATAACGGGGGGTATGGTTAATTGTGCCAGGAATAGTAAGGAAAGATCACTTTTGCCAGCAACAACTTTAGCGGGAGCGCAAATGTAGATAAGCCAGTCCTATCCACCAATACTCTCCGCACTTTTATGCTCAACGCAAAAACTTTTGGTAACGGTCCTGCACTTGTCATCCTGCACGGATTATTCGGCATGCTCGATAACTGGCAAACACTTGCCCGCAAATGGGGGAATACCCACCACGTTGTTCTGCTCGACTTGCGGAACCACGGCCGCAGCTTTCACACCGATGAAATGAACTATACCGTGATGGCAGAGGACGTAGCGGAGACGCTGGAAAATATGGGCATTGATGAATGCGTGCTGCTAGGGCATAGTATGGGAGGTAAGGTCGCTATGCAAACGGCGTTGAACTACCCGGAGCTGGTGCAAAAACTTATTGTGGTAGACATCACCCCCCGGCGCTACCGCCCCGGCCATAACGCCGTATTTGCCGCGCTTAACTCCCTTGATCCTGCTACGATCACCGACCGTAAAGCTGCCGCAGAAACGATGAGCGTGCACATGGCAGACCTCGGCGTACAGCTCTTCCTGCTTAAAAACCTGGCCAGGAACCCCGCCGGGGGCTTCCAATGGCGGATGAACCTGCCCGCCATTAGTGCTGCTTACGACCAACTGATCGGCCCCATTGGTCAATTGGGCGACGAGTACGACGGTCCCGCGCTCTTCATCCGGGGAGGAAAAAGCGGCTACGTCGAGGACGAAGACCTGGAGCTGATTCAAATGTTGTTTCCAGCGGCTACGCTTGAAACCGTTGCCGGAGCCGGCCACTGGGTACATGCCGAAAAGCCGGAAGCGTTACTGGCGGCAGTGAACAGCTTTTTGTCGGACTAAAGCCTGCTTTTTAACTTTTTTCGGCACCAGCGTCCGCGCCCAAGAGGCCTTTCGCTAACTTTCTACAGACCTCCGTGTTTGAACTCCCTGACTAACTGACTAAACCATGCGCCTAGACCACATCGGCATCGCCGTAGCTGACCTCACCGCCGCCGAAGACCTCATCAGTCGCCTCCTTGGCCGTAAGCCCTATAAACGGGAAACGGTAGCCGACCAGCACGTAACCACCAGCTTCTTTACTGCCGGTGATGCAGCAGCGAAATTGGAACTGGTGGCCGCAGAAGGCGAACAAGGCCCCATCCACAAGTACGTCGAAAAGCGTGGACCGGGCATCCACCACCTGGCCTTTGAGGTCGACGATATCGTAGGCGAAATGGAACGCTTGGCTGCTGATGGTTTCGAGTTGTTACAGGAAGCACCCTCTCGGGGAGCGGACAATAAGTTGGTTTGTTTTCTGCACCCACGAAGTACTAATGGCGTGCTGGTGGAGATCTGCCAGAGCATCAAGACAAGACAATGAACAAGGAAGAACTAAGGAGTTTTTGGTCCGCCCGCTACCACGAAGGCCGTACCGGTTGGGACATCGGCTACCCCTCGCCACCATTGACGGATTATCTCGATCAATTGACCGACAAATCTCTGCGCATCCTCATTCCTGGTGCCGGAAACGCCTACGAGGCAGCGTATGCCTGGGAGCAGGGGTTTACCAACGTCTGTGTCCTCGATATTGCCCGGGAACCATTGGCTGCTTTTCATGAACGGCAGCACGGTTTTCCTAAAGAACAATTGCTGCAAGACGACTTTTTTGCGCACGAGGGCGTTTATGACCTGATCCTGGAACAGACCTTTTTCTGTTCCTTTCCGCCCCTGCCCGAAACCCGTGAGGCCTACGCCAAAAAGATGCACCAGCTACTCGTTCCCGGGGGCAAATTAGTTGGCCTTTGGTTCGATATTCCGTTGACTGAAGATATGGAGAAACGACCGTTTGGCGGAACCAGGGAGGCGTATCTCAATTACCTGATGCCCTATTTTCATCCGGCAGTTTTTGATGCGGCACGGAATTCGATCAAGCCACGGATGGGGAGTGAACTGTTTGGAATATTTGTCCGAAAGACGATAGCGTAATCTTTAAAAAGGATGACCGGTGAAAAACGCGCAGCGTTTTCAAAAAGCCCTCCCCCGTGGGGAGAGAAGGGAAGTTTTTTTTGCTGGAAAAGCAGATGAAAACGATCCAGCCAGCCTAAATTTCTATCTTTAACCAATGCAGGAAGCCAAAGTAGTTCGCCAGATTACTGCCATGGACGGCCGGGAGCGGGAGCGCCTGCGGCACTTTGTGCGCAGCCCCTACTTCAACCGGCATAAAGCGACTTCTCTGCTGCTGGATTTTGTGCTGAAGGAGCTGGGGAAAACCAGGCCGAAGCTGGAGGAGGCGCGGGCGCAGGAGGCAGTGAAAGTTAGTGGAACAGGGCAATCACTCGCCGATTTGCAGTCATCGTTGATGAAGCTTGTCAATCAGTTCCTGGCCGTTGAACAACTTGGTGAAGAATCTTTTCGCCAGGAGGTGTTGACTTTAAAAAGGACGAAAGAATTGCATCGTTTCAGTCTGCTGGAAAACAGGGGGAAGCGGTTAGAGGCCAAAGTAGCTAAGCACAAATACCGCGACGGCGACACCCACCTGGCAGCCTACGAATGGAAATCGATCAACGGTTATTTGCGGGGAGCTACCAACCGCTCCGACACGCGCGAGATGGAGGCAATGCTGAACCACCTCGACCGCTTCTACATGGTGGAGAAACTCCGCCACGCCTGCCAGCTGACGGCAAATATGCTGATGATGAATACCCACTACGAGTTCCTCCTGCTGGAACCCGTACTGGAGTACCTGGAAGGGAAGCAAGGAGAAGCCCTCCTCTACGGGGGGAAGGAGCCGAGTATTGACTGTTATTACCATATACTGATGAGCCTGAGGAAGCCCGATAAGGAGCAGCATTACGAACGGATGTTGTACTACCTCAACGATGGCTTCGAACGGTTACCACTCGATCACCAAAAAGATGTTTACAGCTTCGCCAGCAATTATTGTATCCAGCGTATTCGGTCGGGGCACGCCGCCTACCGTAGCCAACTGATGGACCTTTACCGTAGGGGTATCGACATCGGCATCATCTACGACAAAGGTGAGATCAGCGAATACGATTATAAAAATATCGTAACGCTCGGCTCTGCCAACAAGGAGTTTGAATGGACGGAGCGCTTCATTGAGGAAAACCGAGAACGCCTCCCGGCTGCTAAACGGGACAATGCCTACGCCCTCAATAAAGCCAGCTTCCTGTATGCCCTTGATCGGCTGGACGAAGCGGCGCGCTTACTCGTCAGAGTAACGGACTCCGACATTGTGTACCACCTGGCCCGGGTCGTGCTAGAAGTTCGGATCGCCTACGACCAACAGGATCAGGAATACGCCCTCAACCTGCTGGAAACCTTCCGCCTCTACGTGCGGCGAAGCCGCAAGATGAGTACGAAGGATAAGCGTAGTTACATCAACTACACCCGGTTCACCAAGCAGCTCGTTAATCTGAAGCACCAGGAGGAATACTTGGGTAAGGCGACCTACGAAAAGAGAATGGAAGCATTAGCGGAATCCGTGCAGGCTGCTGACTTGGCCGTGGAACGAGGGTGGCTGCTACGGGAAGCAGTG
>JBLHRW010000207.1:0-8791 GCA_047626445.1 Neolewinella sp. | reverse complement strand
TTTTACCCATTTTTTTGGGTGGGCGGCGTCAAAAAAAAGCGACGGGGTGCCCGTAGAGTTCAATGTAGCTACAATCTTTTTTGCCACTAAAGCTGTTTTTCCTATTCCCGTGACCACGACTCGGCCAGTTCCGGCATAGATTGCCATGACGCAATCGACAAAGGTTTCATCGAGCGTACCTGCTAATTCACGTAGGGTTGTTGCCTCGATTTCAAGGGTTTTTCGGGCTACCCCGAGAATGAGACTTGTGTTTTTCACGTAAAAGTGTATTTTTGGGCGCTCTTAGCGATTCCCCCTTTAGATTAACGAGTGATTTTCACGAAAATTCGCGGTCTAAAGCGAAGGAGTATCAACTTTAACCTTTAAATTAACAACTGAATTGGTCCAGGCCTATTGTATTTGCCTACCCTTTGCCCAACTAGTATTTGACAACCTGCTTTTGAAATGGTGATTCCCACAAAGGTATCACCCTGAGTTAAAAAACCATCCGATGCCGTTCCACAACGCGAATATATTTTTTGCGAAAAAAATCTGCGGCTACATTAAAAGAACATTCGGAGCAAAGTGAATCTAAACATGACCGCGAAACCAGTTGCCGCCCACCTAGAGGAAGCATTGTTTGAGCAATTCGGCTTTAACACCTTTAAAGGGCACCAGAAAGCCATCATCGAAGCCCTCTTTGAAGGTCGAGACACCTTCGTCATCATGCCGACCGGTGGAGGAAAAAGCCTTTGCTACCAGCTCCCCGGCCTGATGATGGATGGATGTGCTCTAGTCATTTCGCCGCTAATTGCGCTGATGAAGAACCAAGTGGATTCTATCCGTTCCTACGGAGAGAAGGACTCCGTGGCCCACTTCCTAAACTCTTCCCTTTCCAAGACGCAGATGCGTCAGGTAAAAGATGACATTACCAGCGGAGACACCAAATTGCTCTTCGTTGCTCCAGAAACCCTGACCAAGGAAGAGAACATCGAATTCTTCCGGGAGTCCAACATTTCCTTTGTCGCTATCGACGAAGCACACTGTATCTCCGAATGGGGACACGATTTCCGCCCTGAGTACCGCCGGATCCGTGAAATGCTGGACGAGATCGGTCACAAAATCCCCATTATTGCCCTTACGGCCACTGCGACGCCGAAGGTCCAGTCCGACATCGTGAAGAACCTGCGAATGGGCGACAATCACGCCACGTTCGTTTCCAGCTTCAACCGGGACAACCTTTACTACGAGGTGAGGCCTAAGGGCACGAAAGAATACACCTTTAAGCAGATCATCCAGGTGGTTAACACGATGCCTGGCGAATCCGGCATTGTTTACGTCCAGAGCCGGAAGTCTGCCGAAGAAATTGCCGAGACATTACGGGTAAACGGCGTCAAAGCCGCTCCTTATCATGCTGGCCTTGACCCCAAGACGCGCTCCCGGACACAGGATGAGTTCCTGATGGAAGACGTGGACGTTATCTGTGCCACCATTGCCTTCGGGATGGGCATCGACAAGCCGGATGTCCGGTTTGTCATTCACTACGACATTCCTAAGTCCATCGAGAATTACTACCAGGAAACCGGGCGTGCCGGGCGAGATGGTATGGGCGGCAACTGTGTTGCCTTTTATGCTTATAAAGACATCCTCAAGCTCGAAAAATTTCTTCGCGACAAACCGCTGATGGAACGGGAAATGGGTGCCCAGTTGATGCAGGAAGTCATGGCTTACTCCGAAACGACGGCCTGCCGCCGCCGTTTTCTCCTCCATTACTTCGGTGAAGAGTACGACGAGAAAAATTGTGGTAAGCGTTGCGACAACTGCCGTCATCCCAAAGAACGTATCGAAGCTAAAGATAAAGTTCTCGAAGCCCTGAAGGCGGTCATTGAACTTGACCAGAACTACCCCATCAAAACCCTCATTGAATTTGTACTCGGCAAAGAGACGAAGCAAATGAAGGACTATAAGTTCGTAAAGCGCAAAGGCTTCGGTGTGGGTAAAGGCGAGGAAGAGGTGCTGTGGAGCTCCATTTTCCGCCAGGCCCTGCTCAACAACTTCGTGCGGAAAGACATCGAGTCTTACGGCACCATCAAAATCACCAAAGAAGGCGAAGCCTTTTTGAAGAAACCAAGGAGTTTCCCAATTCCGATTAACCACGATTTTGAAAAGGAGTTGGCCGCCGATATCCAGGGAGCTGCCGACGATGCCCGTGCAGTCGTTTTGGACAAGGCCCTCTTGCTGGCATTGAAAGACCTACGTAAGAAAGAATCGAAGCGACTGGATATTGCGCCTTTCGTGATCTTCCAGGATCCTTCCCTCCACGAGATGGCGACCCGCTACCCCATCACGGTGGAAGAGATGAAGAACATCAATGGTGTCAGCATCGGCAAAGCCCGCCGCTACGGCACACCGTTCCTCATGTTCATTGAAAAGTACGTAGAGGAGAACGACATTGACCGGCCGAGTGATTTCGTGGTCAAACAGGTTGCCAACAAGTCTAAGAAAAAGATCAATATCATCCAGGCCGTGGATCGCAAGATCCCACTGGAAGATATTGCCTCTGGCAATCAACTTTCCATGGACGAATTGATGGAGGAAATGGTGTCCATTGTTCATTCAGGCACCAAACTCAACATCGATTACTACATCGAAGATGAAGTAGATGAGTACAGCCTGGAAGAGACTTACAATCACTTTATGGATCCGGAAACGGAAACCGATGACCCCGACATTGCCTTCCAGACGCTAAAGGAAGAAGATGTGACCATTGAGGAAATCAAGCTGGTTCGCATTAAGTTCCTTAGTGAAATGGCGAATTAAATAGTCAAAGAGTCAGGGGGTCAGGGAGTCAAAGAGTCATGTAGCGACTCTTTGACTCCCTGGCTGTTTGACTAATAAGGCGGGGACGCAGGTGCAGGGGAAGAATTAAGGAGCAATGGAGGGCGAGGGGCTGTGCCCTAAATACCTCCCTTTGCACCTGCGGCCGCGCCCTGTAATTTCCTATTCCCGTCATAAGCCTGCGCCCAACGAAGGTATGGTGCCCCGAAAACTGAAAATACTAATTGAATTTACGACTTTTGCGTCCCAGCTAATCTTACGTCATGAGCCAGCCAACGTTTTTCTCCCTACCGATAAGTTCCATCCAACCGGAAACGGACCAGGCAATTACTGTTTCTTTCAAACCGGAAGCAGCGGATGCGGGCCAATTCGACTTCTCTGCCGGTCAGTACCTGACGCTAAAATTTATCGTTAACGGCAAGGAAGAAAGGCGTGCTTACAGCATGTCTTCCGCCCCACACGACGATGAAATTTCCGTGACCATTAAACGGGTAAAAGGAGGGATTGTAAGTAACCATATTGCCGAAAATCTTCGTGCCGGGGATTTGGTGGAGGTAATGCCTCCACAAGGGCGGTTTCTTGTCAAGCCCGACCCGGCTGTACGGCGAGACTACTACCTCTTCGGTGCCGGTAGTGGCATCACTCCGCTGATGTCAATTCTCCGCACCCTGCTGGAGCACGAACCTAAGTCTGCCGTTCACTTACTCTATGGCAACCGCGACGAAGGGAACATAATTTTTGCCGAACAGCTAAAAGTGCTGCAAAAACGGTATGAGGGCCAACTGGTGGTTCACCATACCCTCTCCCGCCCAAAGAAGTATAAAGCTGGCGGACTAAAAGGACTGTTCTCCAGCGGCAAACCCAAATGGTTGGGCTCCATCGGACGTATCGAAATAAAGACGGTGCAGGATTTCATTAGTACCAACCCCGGTGCTGTGGAGGATAAGCACTATTACATTTGCGGGCCTGGCCAAATGATCGACAACGTAGAACAAGCTCTTCTGGGCCTTGGCGTAAAAAAAGACGTCATCAACAGCGAGCGCTTTGTTTCCGCCAACGACACCAAAAAGAAGGGAGAGGTTACGAGTCTGGTAGCCGGAGGAAAGGCCTTCGTGAAGCTCAGCGGCAAAGAAATCGAAGTAGACCTAAAACCAGGGCAGACTATTTTGGACGGGCTCCTGGAAGCAGGAGCCTCCCCACCCTACAGTTGCCTGGCGGGAGCCTGCAGCACCTGTATGGCCAAGGTCATCAAGGGCGGCGTTAAGATGGACGTCTGCTTTGCCATCGATGACGATGAGATCGCCGAAGGTTATATTTTGGCCTGTCAGGCACACCCTACCACCCCCGAAGTACACGTGGAGTTCGAATAAAAGTGGCCGCTCTTTTCATTAGCTACATTGAACTTACACCTTAGAATCAGCCCTTCAAGCGAGTTCTTATAATTTCGGTAACGGTACCTTATACAACTTGAACGGTAGGAAAAGCGTATTTTAGGAAGACGAGAATGATGACTCTTTCCATTTTTATCGTCCTAAGGTTACCTAAGTTAGTTCATTCATGCTACGTCACGCTGCCTTTTTATCGCTGATCTTGTTATTCTGCTTCGCCTGCACCGGGTTGGAAGCACAGCAACTTATCAGTTTGCAGGGAACCAACGCACCTGCGGAAATTGATCCTCTACTCCGGCCTGATGGCCAGGAGTTGTTCTTTACCCGACCGAATTTCACGAGTAATAAGGGGACGGATAATGCTGCTGACATTTGGACAATCCCGCGTTATGCCGACGGAAGCTGGGGGCGCCCGCTTAACCCTGGTTCACCAATCAACTCTTTTGCCCACGACCGTGCGCTGGCTTTTTCTCCCGATGGTAATCGCCTAGCTGTTTTACGGACCGGAGCGGTAAGCTATCTCGACGTGCTGGAAAAAAGCGGGAGGAACTGGAGAATCCTCGACAGTTGGCCGCTGCCGGAAGGCGTTGCGCCACGCTACGACCTAACCTTTAACCCCAATGCCCTCCAGCTGATTTACAGCACTTACGATGGTGGCAACCTGGACCTTTACCGTAGGGATGCTTTAGCTAACGGAGCGTGGAGTGCGCCCAAGGAGATTCGCGAAGCCAATGGGCCCGGTAATGAAACCGCCCCTGCTTTGGCTGCCGACGGCCGTACCATGTACTTCCGCAGAGACGGTGGCCGGTGGTTCCGCCAGGACACCCCAGGGACTCGTCCGGTTTCCGTGACGATACCCGCCAATATTCGTCAGTTTTCTGTCTCCTTATCCTCTGACGAAATTATTGTGGCCTTACCGGCCACTTCCGCCAAAAGAGAACAGCTCGCTTTACTGCCAGCCAATGTGAAGGATATGCCTGTGCCCGTTGCTCTGAAAAGAGGCTATCTGCCGGCCCCCCCACCTCCCGGAGACCAAACTACCAGGATAGTCCTTGCCGATGGCCAGCTATTGACGGTATATCCGGATGCCCTGAACCGCTACGCTGTGTTCTTGCGCAACGGAGAAGCGTTGGCGTTGGACAGTAGCTTGCCACCACTGGTCAATAATGGCCGACCACCAGGAAGCCTTGCGGCCACTGCCGGGGCGGATGTTTCTGGCGCAGCGGACCGCCAACGACTCCAGGCGGGTATTAACCGCCGTCAGCAGGAGTTGGACCAACTCGATGCAGAGCGGCGTAAATATGACCTGGTTGCCCCAAAAACGGATGATCCTGAACTTGCGGCCCTTCGAGATCAGTACCAGCGCTCTACAATGTCTCCTACGGATACCATCCCGCCGTCATCAAGATTGGCGAGGGGTAATTCCAGTAACGATCGTTACGCAGCGGAGCTGGCAGAGCTAGAGCGCATGAAGGCAAAGTTTCGCCGCCAGCAGAACGAAAAACTTGGTCAACGCACCACCACAAGCCACCAGTGGAGCAAAAAGGCAGCTACGCCCACCCCCGCATCCGGCAAGATCCCCAGCATCGGTGAGAGCTATGGCGCCCCAACCCAGGTAGTAAGGACGCCAGCAGAACGGGAACGCGCCTATAACGATAGTCTACGGATCGTTGCAGAAATACGAGCTGGCCTTAGGCAGGACAATGCACCCCGGGTTTATGAGCGGGCCTCCTGGGAAAATAAAGTCCGCCAGGGCCTACCCGAAACCGAGCCGCTTAGCCCTGAGAAGGTCGCCCGACTTGACGCAGACTACCAGCAACAACTGAATGAACTAGAAGTACTACAGGCCGAGCTACGCCGGTTAGAGGCCGCGCCGGCACCACCGCCGGCTACCTACGGGCAACCAGCCACTACTAACCGCACTGCAGCGCGCAGTTGGAAAGCAAAAGGCACGCCCAAAACCAGCACGCCTGCAACCGCAACCTCCCCCTATGCGCGCCCTGCTGCGCCGACGGGATATGAATCCCGCTCGCTGGCTACCATGACTACCCGAAAGATTACTCCTGGAACGGCCACGCCTCGGACCTTAGGTCGTGGTGCCCCCATGCCAGCTGGCATTAGCTTCATCCCCAATACAGCCTATCCCGACAGTCGCGGATATACCGGACTCGACCAGCTAGTTGGGCTGATTCAACAGTCCACCTCCGTCCTTGAAATCAGGATTCACACCCCCACCGGGCTCGACCCACGTGCTGCTCAGTTGTTGAGCGAAGAACGCGCAACGACCATCCGGAATTTCCTGGCCAACAAAGGCATTGCTCCCAACAACTACAAAGTCATCGGTTTTGGTAATAACCTTACGGGAGAACAGGGGGAACGAGTGGAAATGCTGCGCTAGTCGAAAAGTCGCTGCGCTCCTTTTCTTTGTAGACGGGCTTCGCGCTTGGTAGATTAACAAGCTACCGCACGGGCCAGCTCGCTGCGCTCGTTTAGGGCTTCTTCTTACTTCTTTACTTCGAGGTTCTCTGTGTTGCCTCTGCGCCGCCCTCTGTGAGAACTAACGCTGCTTAGGGATGGGCAATCGAGTCAAAGCTCAATAATCTTCCCAGAAGCCGCAATTTTAAAACGCCGCGCCGTACTGGAGCTGGCCTTATACTCGAACTCTCCCTCCGCATTCGCCTGACCACTGACCTGATAGATCATCAAACTTTCGTTCATCACCGCCTGGGTCTGGGTCACCTCTTCCCCATCGTAGCTGACACCGGCAATCACCTGTCGATCGATGAGTTCCTGCGTTGCGGGATGAAACGTAGCCAAAGTGTAGTGGTACTGCAGCAGATCCGCACGCCAGTATATAATTCCGACGTATTCGTCCTTTTCTGGTAGGCGCAGACACGCGACGAACTCGGTCAACTCATCGGCCATTCCCGGCTCGATGGGCAATAAAAACTGGGCAATCAGGGCCGGTGGTAACGGCGGTGTTTCCCGGCTGATGGTCCGTACGGTGTCCTCACTGAAGGTCAGCGGGAGATCGAGGTTAGGGAATTGTTCGAGAAAATATTTGAAAGTTGGTTGGGACATTGTTGGACTTTTAGTTTCACCCTGGATTAGGTTGTCGACTTCGTCGACTGCTCCATACAAGGTTAAGCGCTGATAGAGGAAACACACGAGTAATTGAAAGGATGATCTTAAGTTAAAAATTTGAAATCCTATCTCACGTTAGGGACGCCGTGTAAATAATTTACTGGTTTTTGACCTGACGCTTTTGTTCTCACCGCACTTACAAATCCTTTGCATAGCCTTAGCTACGGAAATAATTTTTAAGTTCGGTAGGGACAAAATAAGGCGGTCAAAAGGCGTAAGTTATTTGTACGGCGTCCGTTAATGAATTAATGAAAGATTTATTTGCTCTTTTGATGCTTATTCTCACTCCGCTAGCGACGGCTACCTGTTTTGGGCAAGTAATCGCCATTGAAAACATAAAGAATAATTACGCCTACCCAATGATTACCAATCTTCTCCAAATCGTAGTAGAAGGAGTGAAGTGCGAAGAACTATAAGTGAGCACGGACAATGGTAAGATTCCTCCATCCGACAGAGCGGGCGAATATTACTTCGTCCCAGACTCCTTGGGGCATGCCCAAATCTTCATGCAACAAGTAACCAAAGCCGATACACTGCTGCTCGGCGTTCGCAATTACCGCGTCAAGCCATGGCCTAAGCACTTTGCTCAAGTAAGCACCAGCTCTTCAGGGGAAATAAAAATCAATGTTTTCAAGGCACAGTCTGGAACATATGTTCCATTAAACTTCGGTAATATTTGTGGAACATCTCCGTAAAGAGTTACGTAATGCGACTCATACGAGATGACCAACAAGTTACCGAGGCAAAAAACTGGGAGTGGGTACTACTGCGCATTCCGTTAATGAACCTCACCTTCTTGGTTTTAGGAATAGTCGCAATACGCACTATTGAATAGGCCTAAAACAACCAGCCCTGATCACTTTTGAAGCGATCAGGGCTGATATAGTCTCATAGAGTTAAACTGTATTACACCGCAAAGCTCTCTCCACATCCACATTCCCGACTAGCGTTAGGATTGTTAAAGGAGAAGCCACTGCCTTCCAACCCACCGTTGAACTCAAGGGTAGAATTGCAGAGATAGAGGAAGGACTTCAGATCGCAGACTACGGTTTCGCCGTTGTCTTCAAAAACCTGATCCCTTTCCTTCAGCTCATTATCGAAGTCGAGCTGGTAAGAAAGGCCGGAGCAACCACCACTGGTAATGGTAGCACGCAGGAAGTACTCTGGCGTAAAGCCTTTAGCTTCCCGAATGGATTGTAATCGGCCTTTTGCGCTGTTTGCTACGAATAACATAGTCTATTGGTCTATTGGTCTATTGGATATACCCTAATAGATCAAAGTGCTAATTAATGTGCTTCGACCGTCGCCGAAACTTCCAAGCCGTTCTTCTGCTGGTAGTCTCTGATGGCACCTTTGATCGCGTCTTCCGCGAGGACGGAGCAGTGAATTTTCACCGGAGGGAGCGCAAGCTCTTCCACAATCGCCATGTTGTCGATGGTAAG
>JBLHRW010000206.1:0-8797 GCA_047626445.1 Neolewinella sp. | reverse complement strand
CCCAGCTACCGGAGACACCATTATGGTGGCTATTGGTAAGCACGATATGCAAATGCTTTTGAGCTGGTCATTGGCGGGACCAGACAATTTCAAGGACCTGCCACTGATGGTACAAAACATGTTGCGAGGCGACTTCTCAAAAATGTCGCCCTATGCGCTTTATGTCAAAGCTGGCCAATTTAACGGTATGTCAATGGCTATGGACCTGGCATCGGGCATCTCTCCGACCCGAAGAAAGCTGCTCGAAAAACAGGCAAAGAGCACTTTGCTGGGAGCTGCCATCAATTTTCCTTACCTGGACCAATACGATGCGCTATCCGAACTGGATGCCGGACCTGATTTCAGGGCACCCTACCCCTCCGATTTGCCCGTCCTCTGCATCAGCGGGACGCTTGATGGGCGGACCCCTCCGGATAATGCCGTTGAAACCTTGCGTCACCTCAAAAACGGTCATCACCTGATCATCGAAGGAGCGGGGCACAGCGATCCGTTGTTCCTGTCTTCCCCCCGTATCCTGGAAATCATGCGTAGTTTTTTCATGGGGAAGAAAATCAAGGACGAACGGATCGTCTTGCCCCCCGTCGAATGGGTAGTAGCTGATTAAACGCTTGGCTGGAGATCACAAAAAGCGCTCCCGCACCTCCTGATAGCGGGTGCGTCCGACCGGGGCTTTACGCCCGTCGTTAAGCAACAGTGCATATCGACCACCACCTTCGATAAGTAATTCTTTGCACGCCTTTAGGTTGACGATATAAGATTTGTGCACCCGGACGAAATCCGACGGGAGTAACCGGGACAAGCTTTCCAGTGACTTATCCGAAAGTTCGGTCGGGTGCATTCTTTTATCCAGAGGGCGCGGCCGCAGGTGCAGGGTGGTGTAGATGTCCGCTCCCTGCACGAAGAGAATGTCGCTGACCTCAATCAGGGTTAGTTTCCCTTGTTTTTTTACAGCAAGCCGGCGCAGGGGGCGGTCTGGGTGTCCTTGCTGGCTGAGGTAACGGTTCACCGCTTGGTGTAGCCGTTCCTTGCTGAAAGGCTTGGCAACAAAATCGAGTACACCGTAATCGAAGGCTTCCAGCGCCCGATCACGGTAAGCGGAGACGACAATGACGTCAAAAGACTCAGCAAGGAGCGACTGAAGTATGGTAAAACCGTCCTTGCCGTTTAGGTTGAGGTCCAAAAACATCAAGTTGACTGGTCGTCGACTAAAATGGTTTAATGCCGCTGCGACACCAGTCACAATAGTTAAAGAGGTGATCTGGTTACCCAGCATTGCCACCAAAATCCGCTGAAGGCGGCGGGCCATACTGGCTTCATCTTCGACAATAAGGAGGTGCAAAGTACCGGGGACATTAATGAAGCCTTAAGGTACGACGAGTTCAAGTAGGAGAAAAGCTGTCAAAGTTTTTAAACTACAAGTGTCGTATTTAAACGAAATACCGTATCTTTGCCGTTAAAGATCAATAAAAGGTCGTTCTTGAGCTTTAATTAAAAAAAATGTAAGTCATGAAAATTTCTCAACTCCTGGCGTTTGTCGTCATCAGCCTGAGTTTCTTTGCCTGCCAGCCGGCCGGTGCCCCATCTGAAGGAACCCTCATCCGGGGTGAACTGACCAACGCCGCCAACCTGAAGGTCTATCTCGATCGGGTAACCATCAACGCCGCCAACGAATTACTTGCTAACGCGCCCGTCGATGGTAGTGGTAACTTTGCCTTTGGTTTCGTAGATGCCCTGGCCCCCGGTATTTACCAGTTGCGCATCGGCGCTCAGAAGGCCGTTATTGCCCTTGGCGAAGGTGATAACCTCGTGGACATCAAAGGCGATGTTGGCTCCTTCGGCGAGTACGATTTCACCGTTGAGGGCTCTAAGGAGGCACAAGAAATGGTTAGCGCGATGAAGGGCTTACGTAAAGGCTCTGTGTCAATGGGCGACATTGAAAAGATCATCGCAGAAGTAAAGAACCCTGAAACTGGCGCCTTCATTGCCTTCAACGCCTTGGCCCGTGCCGGAGCGCAGGGCCTGCCCGTACACAAGAAAGCCCTCGATCGTTTACCCCCCGGCTCTCCCATGAGAGCAACCTACGGAGCTTTTGTGAGCGCCATCGAAGGGCAGATTGCCCAGCAGCGCAGTTCAGAGTTGATTCAGGTCGGGATGCCTGCTCCAGACATCTCCCTGCCAAGCCCTGACGGAAAGCAGTATTCCCTATCTGACCTGAAAGGAGAGGTGGTCCTACTTGATTTTTGGGCCAGCTGGTGCGGCCCTTGCCGTCGGGAGAACCCGAACGTGGTACAGGTATACAAGAAGTACAAAGACGAAGGCTTTACCATCTACAGTGTCTCTCTGGATGGCCTCGACTCGCGCCGGACAGCTGGCATGAATGCAGAGCAGATCGCCCAAGGTAATGTAGCTCAGAAGAAACGTTGGACCGATGCTATTGCTAAGGACAACCTCATCTGGCCATACCACGTCAGTGAACTCAAGAAGTGGCAAAGCCAGGCCGGCCAGCTGTACGGTGTACGTGGTATTCCGAAGACTTTCCTCATCGACCGGGAAGGCAATATCGCAGCCGTTGGCCTCCGTGGCGCACGCTCAATCGAAGATGCGCTGCAGAAAGTAATCTAGCACCCTCAGCTATTTCAAACGAAGCCCTAAGGGCGCCACGCGAAGCCTGTTTTGCGTGGCGCTCTTTTTTTTTGGTATTGTTTGTTTGCTTATAAGAGGGGCCTTTAGTGGGTCGAAGGAACGTCTGTGTCGTACTTCTACGTATTTACGACAACTTTACCCAGCTGACGGGGGAAACCATTGTCGTACTTCTACATATTTACGACAACTTGTCCGCCGAAAGCCCTAGAACGCAGCCACGCCCCGATATTGATCCTTCCACCCAACGCCCACCCGCCCCCAATTCTCTCCTTCAAGAATTCACTCCTTTCCTCCATGCACTCCAGAAATCGCTACGCACAACCGCACGACTTTCCCGCCCTAACGAAGGTAGTTCCTGACCTTTTGGATCATTTGATCACGACGCCCGATGGCCGTACCAGCCTCAATTTCACCTCTCCCCAGGCCGTGCGGTTGCTCAACCAAGCCTTGTTACTGCGGGATTATGGTCTGAAGTATTGGAACATACCCGAGGGTAATCTTTGCCCGGGAGTGCCGGGGCGGCTAGACTATATTCATGCCCTGGCAGAACTATTGGAAGAAGATCAGGCGCGGACGCAGGAGCACGTGAAGGGTAGAAAGGAGCAAAAGAAGAAAGGAGGTAAGGAACCAATGAGGATAACCGGTCTTGACGTCGGCACCGGTGCTTCCCTCATCTACCCGATCCTCGGCAGCAAAGAATACGGTTGGAACTTCATTGCTACCGACGTAGCCGAGCGATCGATAAAGGTAGCAGCAGCCATTGTCAAAGTCAATCCAGGCTTAGCTAAAAAAGTAACATTACGGCGCCAACCGGAGCCTTCGGCCATTTTTCGCAACGTCATCCGGCCAGGGGAACAATTTGACTTTACGATGTGTAACCCGCCGTTCTTCGAGTCCGCCGAAGCTGCCGGGGCTGCCGCCCGGCTAAAGTGGGAGAAATTGGGAAAAACAACTGGCCCCTCCCCTACCCTTAACTTCGGCGGGCAGGCCAATGAGTTGTGGACAGACGGCGGCGAGCTAGCCTTTCTCCGGCAAATGATCAAAGAATCCGTTGACTATGCAAGCCAGGTCGGTTGGTTTACTACGCTGGTATCCAAGAAAGGGTACCTGAAAATTGCGGAGATCGAATTTAGTCGGATTGGAATTACAGATACCAGAATTATCGGTATCGGGCAGGGGGGGAAATTGCGGCGGGTGTTGTGCTGGCGGGTGGAGCACTAAGAATTATCGGATCTAGTGTGATAAAAATGTTGCCGCCAACTTAGAGGCCGGTCGTTAGCCGAGCACGAAGTACTGCGAAGCACATTCTTTTGATCTGGCGTAGCCAGACGAAAGTTCGTCTGCCAACTAGAAAACTTACTAAACTGGGCAGACAAGTGTATTTACGTAGAAGTACAGGTCGGCCCTTCCCCCCTTTGCTCCTTTCCCCCTTTACTTTGCACCAGCGCCCCCGCCCTAATAAAACAGCCCCGCAATCGCCCCCGTCATCAAACAGGCAATGGTACCGCCCAATAAAGCAATCATGCCTAGGTCCGTCAGGTTCTTGCGTTGCCCCGGTGCGATGGCACTGATACCGCCGACCTGGATGCCAATACTGGCAAAATTGGCAAAGCCACACAGTGCGTAGGCCGCGATCAGCGTTGCTTTGGGGCTCAGGGTAGTGGCGCTTTCCTGAACGACGCGAAAGGTATCGTAGGCCACAAATTCGTTGATGACCGTTTTGAGGCCGAGTAATTGCCCGACCACCGTAATATCCTGGTTAGGTACGCCAATGACCCACGCTACGGGCGCAAAGCAAAGCGCCAGCAGGTAGGTAAAGCTGAAGCCGTTAAACCTGCCGCCAGTGGCCGCAGCGATGGTCTGGTTCCAGGTTTCCCCCAAGGCTTCGGCACTTTCCCAAGCCGCGCTGTTGGCGCCCATCGCCACCCAGTTGACAATGTCCGTTGCCCCTAGAAAAATCTCGTTAAGCATAAAGATGAGGGCGGTAAACACCAACAACATGGCGCCTACATTTACGGCCAACCGCAGCCCATCCGTCGTTCCCCGGCTGATGGCATCAAGGAGGTTATTACTGTCATCCGCCGCCATTTCCAGGCGCTTGTCCTTTTGGGGCATATGGGCCGCGTGCGGATCATCAGTGCCGGCACCGGTCACCGCGGCCAGCTCTTCACTGGATTCCGGAAGCAAGATCTTAGCACAAACAATGGCTGCCGGGGCAGAGATCATACTCGCAGTAAGCAGGTGCTTAGCAAAAAATTGTTGCGCTACGGGGTCGGTCCCACCCAGGAAACCAACGTAGGCCACAAATACGCTGCCAGCGATAGTGGCCATTCCACCAACCATGATGCACAGCAATTCCGAGCGGGTCATCTTTTCGAGGTAGGGTTTCACCACCAGCGGAGCCTCCGTTTGGCCAATGAAAACATTAGCGGCAACCGCCAAGCTTTCCGGGCCGCTCAGGCCCATAGCTTTACTCAACAACCACGCGAGACCGTAGACAACCTTTTGTAGAATACCGAGATAATAAAGGACAGCGGTTAACGCGGAAAAGAAGACGACCGTCGGCAAGACCTGAAAGGCAAATATATAGCCGAAACTATCCATATCATTAACGATACTGCCGAAGAGAAACTGAGATCCGGCCGCCGTGAATTCAAGCGTTTTGCGAAAGCCGGCTGCGATATAATCAAAGATTACTGAAACACCCTTCACTTTAAGAATCACTACTGCTAAAACGAATTGCATGGTCACTCCAATGCCAACCAAGCGCCAGTCTATGGCTTTGCGGTTACGGCTGAAGGTATAGCACACGCCAATCATTACGGCAAGGCCGAGTACACAGCGGAAGAGATCGTAGGCGAAGGTCATAATGATGTTTGGGTACGCCGCAAGATAGTTAAATAGTCAGGGAGTCAAGGAGTCAAACAGTCGGGGGCAAGGAGTCAATAGTCTCAGCCCTTCCCACTATCTGACTGTTTGACTGTTTGACTACTCTACTACTTGACTATCTAACTAGCGAACTATCTTCGCGCCATGAAACACCCCTTTCTTATCGGCATCACCGGCGGCTCCGGTTCTGGCAAAACCACTTTCATCCGTCAACTTCGGGAAGGACTCGATGATAGCCAGGTCAGTTACCTGAGTATGGATGATTATTACGTCCCACGTGAGGAGCAGAAAGTCGATAAGCTTGGCGTTCATAATTTTGACCGTCCGAAATCAATTTACCGCGACGAGTTTATCCGTGACTTAAAAAAACTATGTAAAGGTAAGACCGTAAGGCGTGAAGAATACGTGTTTAACAATGAACTAGCGGAGCCTAAAATGCTGGTTTTCAAGCCAGCACCAGTCATCATTGTTGAAGGGCTGTTCGTGTTCCACTACAAGGAACTGAGAGATATGCTCGACCTGCGTATTTTTCTGCACGCCAAGGACAACCTTAAGGTCGTCCGCCGGATAAAGCGTGACCGGGTAGAACGTAATTACCCCCTGGACGACGTGCTCTACCGCTACGAACACCACGTACTTCCTGCTTACGAGAAATACGTGGAGCCCTATAAAGAGAAGGCAGACATCATTATCAACAACAATACTGACTTCAATATGGGGCTGCGGGTGGTCCGGGCATTCGTAGAGAAATTGCTCCGGTAAGCGGATCTAATACCGAGGCTGTTGCCTCTTTCAACGAAAACTAAGCCCATTTCCTCTTGAACGAAGTAGGTCTTTTTAAGGTAGTTTGGCGGGGCCGCAGGTGCAATGATTTACTTTTAGGAAGCAGGCCACTCTAGCGAAAGGGTGTCTTTCCTAATGATTTATTTTTTAAATTACCTTTCTGAAAGCAGCGAACTGTCGGTACAAGACGTTTCTTTGAATGCCTAATATTCCGCCTAAGCTAAAACTTATTGAACATCTTCCCTAAAACTCCACCTTTAATTTTGCTATTCTTCTACCAAGGAATAACATCATTTTTTTTGTGCAATCGTTCGACCATTTGATTCCTACCTGTCGACAGGAGCTTTTTAATTCCTGCTCCTAATTGCCTACTCACACCCAATTTTCTAACTAATATTCACTATAATGAAACAGTTTATTTTTCTATTTCTGCTCGTAGCCGGCGGAGCAAGCACCTTGTTGGCTCAGCGTGCCATTACGGGTACGATAACCGATGCCAGCGCCGAAGGGCTAATTGGAGCTTCCATATTCGTAAAAGGTACCACTACTGGTACAGTTACTGATTTTGACGGTAACTTCAAGCTCTCTGTCCCTGCCGACGCCGAGATGCTCGTAGTTAGCTACACCGGTTTTTCGACACAGGACGTTCCACTTACCGCTGCCTCTACCTACACCATCACGCTTGCTGAAGGTGTCCAACTCTCGGACGTAGTGGTGACCGCACTCGGCATCAGCCGGGAAGAGAAGTCTCTTGGCTACGCTGTAGCTCAGGTTGACGGTTCTGACCTGACTAAAACTGCTGAGAACAGCCTGGTCAGCTCGCTTTCGGGCCGTATTGCCGGTGCGCAGATCAACAACTCAAACAGTGGTCTCGGTGGTTCCGCCAACATCATCTTACGTGGTGCTACTTCCGTAACGGGTAACAACCAGCCACTTTTCGTTGTTGACGGCATCCCAATCGCCAACAATAACCACAACGGTTCTGGTGCCAGCGTTGCCGCTTCTGGTCGTGACTACGGTACGACCGCTCAGGACATTAACCCCGCCGACATTGCCTCCGTATCCGTACTGAAAGGTGGTGCTGCCGCCGCACTTTACGGCTCGCGCGCATCTAACGGTGTTATCCTGATTACCACCAAGTCCGGTGCCAACAAGAAAGGCCTCGGCGTTTCCATCAGCTCTGGTGTTACGTTTAACAACGTTGCTCTCCTACCCGACTACCAGAACAAGTACGGTGGTGGCTACAGTCTTGACTTTGCTACTTTCGAATTCGACCCTGCGGTTCACCCAGCAGAATGGTCTTCTTTCGACGGACAGCAAATGCCTGAGTACTACGCTGACGAAAGCTGGGGCCCCGCCCTGGAAGGCCAGAATGTTCGCCACTGGGACAGCTGGCTGCCTGGCCCCGAGTTTGGCAATCTCCGCCCCTGGAGTGCCAACCCTGACAACATCAAAGATTTCTACGATACCGGTGTTTCTATCGACAACAACATCGCTATTTCCGGCGGTAATGACGTATCCAATTTCCGGATGTCTTACACGAACAGTTCCGCCCAGGGTGTATTCCCCGGGTCCGAACTTAACCGCAATACCGTAAACCTTAACGCCAGCCAGAAGATGGGCGATAAGTTTACCGCTACCATCAACGGTAACTACGTGAACACCCGTGGTGAAGGCCGCCCCGCCATCGGCTACGGTGGTTTCGGTAATGCTGTAAACGTACAAACCAACTTCAACGAGTGGTACCAGCGTCAGCTGGATACGGATCGTCTCCAGAACTACGAGAACCCCGATGGCTCTCCACGTACCTGGAACATTCGCGGCCCTGAAGATACTCGTGCCCTTTTCTGGGAAAGCCCATACTGGGTAGTTAATAACGACCGTGGTAACGACAACCGTGACCGCATCTACGGTAACGTCAGCCTTAAGTACGACGTCCTTCCTGGTCTTTCCATCACTGGTAGTGCCCGTACGGACCTCTACAACTTCCAGGTAAACGACCGCCTGGCTTCCGGCTCTGCAGCGAACATCGCCTACGCCGAGCGCTTGACCGTAGCTAACCGCGAGAACAACTTCGAGCTCCTGGCCAACTACAACACTACCCTTGGCAGCGACTTCACCCTCGACGCAACTGTTGGTGGTAACCTTCGCCAGGACGAGTACAGCACTAGCAACTCCAAGACCAGTGGTGGCCTCAGCGTTCCCGGTCTGTACACGATCGAGGCTTCCGTTGACCGTCCTTCCCGCTCTGATTTCATGAGCTCAAAAGAAGTTCAGTCCGTGTTTGGTCGCGCAAGCTTCGGCTGGCGCTCTTTGCTGTACGTTGATGTAACTGGTCGTAACGACTGGTCTTCCGCCCTGGAAGAAGGCAACAACAGCTACTTCTACCCATCTATCTCCACCAGCTTCGTGTTCAGCGAATTACTTGGCGATAACGGCATCATCAGCTTCGGTAAATTGCGCGGTGGTTTTGCTACCGTAG
>JBLHRW010000205.1:0-8832 GCA_047626445.1 Neolewinella sp. | reverse complement strand
CCGCCTGGCGAGACGCTTACACCGGAGCTTAGCCGTAGCTAAGTGAGGAGGTAAGCAACGCTGCCAAGCGGTAAAAGGCATCGCGGATAAGTGGTAAGAACTTAGATTACAGTGTACTAGTCATCTGTAATTGACAACTCGACACCCCGACTACAACCACCGCGCCCCAAATCGCTGCACCAGCTCATCGTCATAATGATCGGCTTTGGCGAAGAGGTGTTCAAAGCGGGGTAGGGCGGTTTCGACCGTCAGGTACCGGTCATAGATCAGCAGGGAGAGGACGATGTCTCGCCCGAAAGTACTGAAGGTTAGTTGGCGGAGTTTGCAGTTCTCGCGCAGGAGGTAGACGAACAATTCTGCGTCGGGCAGGTCGGGCAGGGAGCAGAGGTAGGCATCTCCGGTCACTAAGCCACTGTCTTCGTGGTAAGCAAGCTGGATCAGGGCGCTGCCTTGGCGGATACTCCACAGGTTGGGGCCCCGGCGGGCGAGCCGGGGGTCATGACCAGACGTCTGGATGATGTCTTCCACGGTGGCGGAGACACCGCTGGGAGCGTAGTCTTCTAACATGTCCGGTAGTACGATTTCCGAACCGCAATTGGGGCAATGCCCCTCCGGGTTTACAATGATTTCGAAAATTACCTTCTGGCAGTTGAAGCAACGGGCCGCGGCCCGTCCTTTGCCTTCATGGAACCGGTCAAGACATTCCTGGACCCTGGAGACGGGAAGGCTGAGGGCCCGCCCTTTGCCCTCCTGGATGTCGTACATATTGATGCCGGCCAATTCACCATTAGGGGTGAACAAGGGGCCGCCGCTGTGTGCTGCCTTTTGCAATGCATCGTGCATGATGAAGCTGATGCCGTGATGCTGATAATCCAACTCCAGTACATGCCCTTTACTGACGCGCAACGGATGGCCGAAACGCTGGCCGATGGCAATAATGTCAGTACCGATGGCCGGAGCAGCTTCCGTCATTTTGAGTGGTGGCAGGTCAAAAGGCTTTTCCGGCTTTAGGAAAGCAAGGTCATAGTAGGCATCCAAATAAACAACCTGAGCAAGTTGCTCCGGTTCCTGTTCGCTGCCGATTACCACCGTAGCGTTATCGCGCACTACGTGTTCGTTGGTGACCAACAGGCCGTGGGCCGGCAGGTACACGCCGGTACCGGTACTGAAGGGAGTGGCAACCTGGAAAACGTAGGGGGACAGCATGAGGCAAGGGTTGCAGGGGTTGCAGTTGTTGTAGGGGTGTCCCGCAGTATTGCTGGACAGGGGTGCAAGATCGGAAAATTGTTGGGAACAAGCATGGGATAATAAATTACACAGGCGCTCAACCCAATATCCGATTTGTGATATGCGCGAAATTAGAAGGAAGCGTGGCCTAACTCACAAATTGATTACTTTTGCCACCCCTTAATCAAGGTCCTCGTTTCAAGCAGCTACCGGAGCCCCTGCAACAACTGCAACCGGAGCGAAAGCGACCCTGCAACCCCTGCAACGCTAAATGTCTACCCCAAGAAACTACTACGAGAATGTTGTCGGTAAAAACACTTTGTTGGCTGCAACACTACAAAGCCGCTATGACCGACTGGCCATGGTCCGGCTTTTCATTTTCCTGGCCTGGACCATGGCCATGATCGTCCTGATTGGGACCAATGGCTTGTGGGCCCTGGGCTTTTTCTTAATTACCGTTCCCCTACTGGCATGGGGCGTGCGCAAGCACCTGAAAATCAAACGAGCAGCAGCTGAAGCTCGGGTCATGGCTGATTTGGCAGCGGGGGAGCTACTGGCTCTAGCCCACGATTTTAGCCGGTTTGCCGACGGAGATGATTACCTGGATCAGGCACATCAGTATGCGCTGGACCTCGACATCTTTGGCCCAAAGAGTATTTTTCAACTGCTCAATCGCACGGTAACTGCGCCGGGTAGTTTGCGGCTGGCTGATGCACTGCAGGGGAGACACGACGAAGCAACGGCGGCGCGGACGCGGGTGCAAGGGAAGGTTCTAGGTGCCATGACCGACTGGTGCCTGAATTTTCGTACCATCGGCGAAGGCCTCGAAGACGATATCCGGTATTTCGACCGCCTGCTGGGTTGGTTGGATCGGCCCAATGTCGTCGGCGGTGGCCTCCATACAACACTACTCTACGTCACCCCGTTACTGACCATTGCTTCCCTGGCCTTCATGTTCCTGGTCAGCCCCTGGCAACTAGGCGTTCTTGGCTTGTTGCCCGCCGCCTGGATGCTGCGCAAATACCGCGCTACCATCGAGCAGGAGCATACCCAAACGGCTGAAATGGGTGATATGCTGTCTACCTACGCCGCCCTGCTGGAGCACATCCGGACTTTACCAGTGGCTTCCGCTGAGGCGGAAGAGGTGTTTGGTGACGCGGCCCGCTTAGGCGATGACTCCGTCGCCGCACTCCGCCGGCTGAGTTTCCTCATTAGCCAGCTTGATGTCCGTTACAACCCGTTTGTGATCATCCTTGAAATCGGAGGACTGTGGAGCCTTCACTGGCTGCGAAAACTAGACCAATGGCGGGAAGAACACCGCGCTGAGTTACCGGCCTGGCTGGAGGTGCTGGCCGAAACCGATACGCTCGTTAGCTGGGCTACCCTCCGCTATAACTGCCCGGAATGGACGGACCCGGAGTTCACCGATCAACCCATCGTGGAGGCCACCGGCCTCGGCCACCCGTTGCTGCCAGCTGCGGGCCGGGTTACCAACGACTTTAGCCTGGGAACCGACGGCCACATCCACCTCATCACAGGCTCCAATATGGCCGGCAAATCCACCTGGCTGCGGACCGTAGGCGTCAACCTCATCCTGGCCAACGCCGGCTCCTCCGTCTGTGGTCAGCACCTGCGTCTGCGCCCAAATCTGGAAGTGTGGACCAGCATGCGGACCCAAGACGACCTCAGCGAAAGCACCTCCTCCTTCTACGCCGAATTGAAGCGCCTCAAAGCCATCATCGAAGCCGTTAGCGACCCCGACCAACAGGTATTCTTTCTCCTCGACGAAATCCTCAAGGGCACCAACTCCCGCGACCGCCATACGGGCTCTCGTGCCCTCATCCGGCAGCTGATCCGCGAACGTGGAGCGGGTATCATCGCCACCCACGACCTCGAACTAGCGGCCCTGGAATCAGAGCCCGGCTCCCGCGTCGAAAATTACGCCATGGAAGTACAAACCGAGGGTGATCAGCTGACCTTCGACTACAAACTGCACCCCGGCGTCTGCCAGTCCTTCAACGCTACCGCGCTGATGGCCCGGATGGGAATTGATATTCCGGCGGACGAGATTCGGTTGCGGCATGATTGAGCGCCTGCGGCACGCTGCAGGGCAGTTGCTTCGCTCCTTGTTGCAGAGGTCGCTTACGATCCCGTTGCAGGTTGCAGCTGGCCCACTAGGTAGCTCGCTTCGCTCGTTCAGGCAATTTATTCAAAATAGTCTTGCATAAGCTTGCTTGAATTGTCTACGGCAACCGGCAACCTGCATTATCTGTGCTTCCGGGGACAAATTGCTGATGAGATACTCCTAATTACCCACGATTGCGATCGATCAGGCAGGTCTAAGTGAGCAGCAAACTGTATTTTCGCATCTCTCCTACATTCGGAGTTGCCACGCGGGTAACTCCTGCAACTTCTGCCCCCATGAAAATTCTTGTTACCGGCGGCGCCGGCTACATTGGCTCTCACACTATTGTCGATCTACTCCAAAACGGCTACCAAGTCGGTTGTGCGGATAACTTCCATAACGCCCGCCCAACGGTATTTGACGGTATTGAGGCCATCACCGGGGTACGGGTGAAAAACTACGAGGTGGATCTGGCCGATCGTGATGCGACGCTGAAGATGTTCGACGCTGAAAAATTCGACGGCGCTATCCACTTCGCTGCCTACAAGTTGGTGGGGGAGAGCGTGGAGATGCCGCTGGCCTATTACCGCAATAATGTCAACAGCCTGGTCAATGTCATGGAGGGCCTGCATCGTCAGGGGAGCAGCAACCTGGTATTTTCCAGCTCCTGCTCAGTTTACGGCAATGCGGACGAACTACCCGTCACGGAAGCTACGCCCCGCAAGCTGGCCGAAAGCCCCTACGCGCTGACCAAGCAGATGGGCGAAGATATGATCGTCGATTTTTGCAAAACGACGCCGGAATTCAAAGCCGTTTTACTGCGCTACTTCAACCCCGCCGGGGCGCACCACAGTGGTGAAATCGGGGAGGACCCCAGTAACCCCGCCACCAGCCTGGTACCCGTGATCACGCAGACGGCGGCAGGTAAGCGGCCTATGATGAAGGTTTTCGGCACCGATTATGACACGCGGGACGGTAGTTGCGTGCGGGATTACATCCACGTAGAAGATTTGGCCCACGCCCACACCCTGGCCATCCAGTACCTGCTGGAAGGGAAAGCTACGGACAACCCCGCCCTGTTTAACCTCGGCATCGGTGAAGGACTGACTGTACTGGAGGCCATCAATGCTTTTGAAAAGGTCAGCGGCGTGAAGCTGAACTACGAACTTGGCCCACGGCGGCCAGGCGATGTTATTGCCGTTTATGCCGACCGCTCCAAGGCGACCAACGAATTAGGCTGGGAGCCTACGCGTGGTGTAGAGGAGATAATGGACTCCGCTTGGAAATGGCAGCAGAAGCTGTAGCGCTACTATAGCTCAATAGACGGCGCTGCGCGCCCTGGTCGACTTGTAGATTGATCGGCACCGCATGGGATGATCGCTTCGCTCGTGGAGGTGCTATGAACCGCTTCATTTATTAATACCTCCTTATTGCAAAGCTTATGCATCTGACGCTCCTTGGTACCGCTACCTCTCAGGGTGTTCCCGTCATTGCTTGTGATTGCGGGGTATGCCGCAGCACCGACCCAAGGGACCAGCGGTTGCGCGCAAGTGCCCTGCTTACAAGTAGCGGCAAACATTTCGTTATCGACACCGGCCCCGATTTTAGGGCACAGATGCTGCGCCAGGGGATCCGGGAGATCGAAGGAGTGCTGATCACCCACGAGCACTACGATCATACGGCTGGGCTGGACGATCTGCGGCCGTTTTGCTTCCGGCAAAAGATTGATATGCCCATCTATTGCCTGCCTCGGGTAGCTGCGGACCTGCGGGCGCGGTACGCCTATGCCTTCACTGATTATCCCGGTGTGCCGAGGCTGGACATCCGGGAGGTAAACTTCGGCGACGAAATATCTTTTGCCGGAGGAGTCATCGAACTGGTCGAAGTGTTACACGGCACGTTGCCAATTTTTGGCGTCCGGTGGGGTGATCTGGCTTACCTGACCGACGTGAAGGAGCTTCCGGCGCGCACGCTGGTGCAATGTAAGGGGATAAAAAAAGCAGTGATTTCGGCCTTACATCATGTCGGGACGCATTCCCACCTTTCCCTTGATGAAGCCCTTGCCTACCTGGAACAACTGGGCGTGGAGCAGGGGATACTGACGCACTTTAGTCACCGGATGGGGAGGACTGGGGCTTTGAACGCGGAGTTGCCGGAAAGGGTGGAATGTGGATGGGATGGGATGCGGGTTTTGGCCAACGGTTCACGTTAGCCCGTTGTGCTCATTCTTGTCTTTTGTAGCGTGACTTTAGCGACTACTTTACCTTCTTTGCCATTACCACCCCACATGTTGCCAACAGAATAATCGGCCACACAGTAATGAGGAAAAGCGAAAGGTTATCGAACGGAACGAAGTCCACCAGGCGGATCAGTCTGGTGTCGGCGAAGACACCCTTCCGCAGCTGTTCGAGCTACGATTGATCATGGAAATGGGCATGGCAGACTTTCTTTTTGAAAACCGCCAGGAAGAAGACCTTCGCGAACTATACTATTGTCGGTCACTTGAAGGGAAAACGTGTTCGCGCCAGCGAACACGGCCCTCCCACCAACTGCCAGTAAGGGCGATCTCTTGTGGTTGCTCGTGCTGGTAAACGTTTTTACCTCGTGTTTCCGACGAGAGTATAGAAGCAATCGTTGGCGCCGAGGAAGCGGCCCACCCACGTAGGAAAAGGATCGTATCGGGAAATCGATTCCTGGAACAGCTATATTAATAACTGTCCGATTTGCAGCTACACCCGCCCCCTACGTGACAGCAACACCGCCAGCGGCCGCGCGCTCTCAAATTGTGCCAGAAAGGTAATGAGCGTAAAAGTGATCGGCACACAAAGTAGCATGCCTACTACGCCCCAGAGTAGGCCCCAGAGGATTAGTGAGAAGATGATGACGAAGGGGCTGATGTTGAGTGCGTCGCCGTAGAGCTTGGGTTCGAGCAGGCCACCGATACAGAGCTGTATAGTGCCTACGCCGATGGCGACGATGAGAAAGGGCGATAGGTAATCGAACTGCACCAGCGCCATCAGGCTGGGCAGGATGGTAGCGGCGATGGAGCCGATGGTAGGGATGAAATTGAGGGCGAATATGGAAAAGGCCCAGAAGACAGCAAAGTCTATCCCGGCGTACTCAATAACGAAGTAACTCAGTAGGCCGGTGGCAAAGGATGCGGCGAATTTAACGCCGACGTAAGCGCGGATGGCCCGGTTGAGCTTGTCAATTACCGCCAGCAGCTTTGTTCGGTGTTCTCGGTTAAGGTTGAGCGCCGCCAGCTTGCGCGGAAAGGTGTGCTGTTCGACCAACAGAAACAGGGTGTAAAGTAATACAAGCAGAAACTGACGCGTGGCGCTGGTGAAGTACGTAAGGAGCTCCAGTAAGTAGCCGTTAACATCAACTTCTCCCGACAGCGTTTTGAGGGTCATCGTCTCGTCGTAGCCGAAGCCAGCAAGTACCCTGGCGAACTGCCGCTCCAGGTTGAGCCAGTATTCGGGGGCAGTGGTGATCATGTCGTTGATCTGCTTACCAACCAAGCTACCGGCCATCACCACTACCGCAAGTACCGCCACGGTGGCTATGGTAAGGGTAAGCCCCCTCGGGATCCGTGCGTTGATCAGGGGAACTTTGCGGATTAGCTGGTCAACAGCGTTAATGAGGTACCAGAGTACGAAAGCCAGGACAACGGGAACCAGCAATGCTTTACCGAAAACCATGAGGCAGACGAACAAGCAGGCCAGCGCCAGGGAGTAGGTGATTTTTTGTAGGGGTAACATACAGGGTGTAAACCCTACTTAGAATGAAAAGGTCGTTTAAAACTGAGTTTTTTCGGTAATTATATGAAAGTTAGCGGAACCTTGATATTACGCTCAGTAATAGATGAAGCGTAATAGAATGAACTACGGTATTGTCTGTTTTAACGGGAGAGAATGATTATTCAGGCTTCCGAACCTGATTTCGGAGTATAGATGATGATCACTTGTATTGCGATTGCCAGAACGATCAATACCGCTATTTCTAGTTGGGTGAACAAGTCCGCAGAGCTGATTGCTTTCTTACTTTCGTACAGCTCTCTCCTACCTTCCAGCATCTGGATGGCTGCAAGTTGGTCCAGGTATTCACGTACTAACGCAAGCGGTTCGGCCAGGTCTGATTTGGTCTTTTGACCGGCGCTTAATTCCATTTCTACTTCTTGCAAATTTTGTAAACTGTTTTTGAAGCGGTCGAATACGGCCTTTTCGTTTGGGGTTAGTTTGGTGTTGGTAAACAAGGTGATCTGTCCATTAATGTGTGTATTGCTGGCCTTGACGCCTGCAGCCACTTGAACAGGTTCCAATTTAAGGTAGGAGATTTCTTTATGTCCAATGTTTTTGGAGATGTCAAAAATTATGTTCTTGGCAACGAGACGATCAGCATAAAGTGTTTCGATTGAATTCCTGACGATCATGAAGTTTTGTCGGTCAATTAGGTTGGTCGTCAGGATAAGTAGGAAGATCAAGGCAATGCCAAGAACCCATTTGATCTTATTAAGTAGCGTCATAGCTTATGGATAGGTTAACTTAGGGACGCCGTATAAATAACTTACTGGTTTTTGACCTGACGCTTTTGTTCTCACCGCGCTTAAAAATCCTTTGCATAGCCTCAGTTACGGAAATTATTTTTAGGTGCGGGGAGGGCAAAATAAGACGGTCAAAAGGCGTAAGTTATTTGTACGGCGTCCCTTAGTGTGTGGTGGCCTTGGAGAAGTTTAGCTAGCGCTCCTTCGAAAGGCAGATATAAAATAGGCAAGCCCTGCGGTAGAGTTCTGGCCCATGGAACAAGGTGTATGCTTCCTTAAAAAAGAAGCATCAAGAAATAGTTGTCACTACTGGCGATGTGCTTTAGCCCTCCGGTTTTTATAGCGGGGCCCGGTAAGCTGTGGCTTTTTCGGAGCGGGGTTGGTTCGTGAACCTCCAGAGGTAGCTGTAACCTTCCGGTTCTTATAGGCAGGGCTCGAAAGCCTGACCTTAGTAATTGAAGTAGGCAGGGCCAGGGTAGCACGGTTTAGGGTGACCAGCCGGCCGGCCGCATTTGGGTTTTTATAATGAGGGCTAAGAGTGAGTAATTGCTCAATCCGATCAAGCTCTACGGCAGACGCTTTTGGGAGGGGCAAGGAGTCAACTTCATTCAGCGCCATTTGGGCGTTGATAAAAGGGCTCATAAAAGTGAGAAGGACCAGTGGAAGTAGGAAGGAAAAGGTGTTGTTAATATGCATGATTTACTTTTAAAGGAAACCGGCAAAGTATTAAAAAGTTGATAGCAATACTATCAAATAAAATTGTTTTACTATCCTTGATCGTGCTTTTAAGAAACACTTCAATTCCGCGATAGGAAGTAAAGGTGCAGCTAACTAAGGGACGCCGTATAAATAACTTACTGGTTTTTGACCTGACGCTTTTGTTCTCACCGCGCTTAAAAATCCTTTGCATAGCCTCAGTTACGGAAATTATTTTTAG
>JBLHRW010000204.1:0-8853 GCA_047626445.1 Neolewinella sp. | reverse complement strand
GGCTGTACCGAAAATCATCGGTAATATTCGCCGCCATCAGCGACAGTATGCCGTGGCTGAGGAGTAAGCCAAGTAGATAACCAATAACGGCGACCATCAACCCTTCCAGGATGATCAGTAAAAACAATTTGCCCCGGCCCGCGCCCATGGTCCGCATCAGGGCCAGTTCGTATCGGCGTTCGCGCAAAGAGGAAAACAAGGCAATGAAAATACTGAGTGCCGAAACAATGGTAATGGCCAGCACCAGGATGCTCAGGATGCGTTGGCCGGAGTCGAATTGACGGCGGACCTCACTAATCTCATAAGCCGGGTTAGCGGCCAGCAATTCCGTATTCTCGTTGATGTTGCGCGGGAAGTTAAGGGCCTGAAAGCTACTCGCATTCCGGTACTTGACCAACAAACTGGTAATCTCCTTTTCCGGATCTTCGTCCATCAGGGAAGTCGGTGCATGATCTTCGGTATGTTGATGGCCGGCATGGTCATGTCCAGCGTGATCGTCTCCTTCACCAGCTGCATCATCGTGGCTTTCGTGCGAGTGCCAGTAAGTTTGGTTGGTGGTTAGCACGAGTGCATCCAACACCGTACTACTAGGAGCGAGGATACCAACCACGGTGAAATCATCATCATGCTCAATGTTGTTTTCATCGCCTTCGTCGATGATGCCGTGGTTAGATTTGAACGTCGAGCCAAGTTTGAGTCCGTTGACACGGGCAACTTCCTCCCCAATGACGACCTCAAAATCGTGTTGCCAGATCTCCCCTTCTGCCATCTTCGTACCGTACCAATCTAGTATCTTGGGGATGGTACCAACGATGCGGTAGCCCTTATAACTATCTCCAACAGAAAGTGGAACGACATCCTCGACGATGGGATGCTTAGGGTTAAAAAAGGCTTTAATCTTTCCCAACGGAACGTTTCCTGTAGCGTAGCCAACGTGGTACATGCTGTTGAGCGTTAGCTCCAGCGGGCTTCCTTTAGCCCCGACCACCAGGTTGATGCCCGCCAGATTATTGTCGAACTGTTCGTCTGCCTGTTTGCGCAAAGACAACAGCAAAGAGATCAGGCCGATGCTGAGGGCAAAGAGCAGGATACTCAGCAGGGCACTGAGAGGTTTGAAGGTGAGGTTCTTCCAACTTAGCCGGACAAGGTTCATAGGTGGGTCTGTTGGGGAATGAGGCTGGTGAGGCGATTATCGTGCGTGACGATGAGCAGTGTGGCCCCTACCCTTTCGGCTTGTTCTTGGAGGAGGTTGACGACCTGCTGGGTGTTTTCATCGTCGAGGGCGGAAGTTGGTTCATCCGCAAATAAAACAGCTGGTTCGTTGATAAGGGCGCGGGCGATGGCCGCGCGTTGTTGCTGGCCCACACTTAACCGGCCGGGTAACGACCTGGCCTTCTCGGAGAGGTCGAGTTGGGAAAGCAATTCATAAATCCGCTCCTCGTTAGTAGGCTTACCCGCCAGCTTTTGGGCAATACGCAGGTTTTCAGCTACCGTGAGTGCTTGTAGGAAATGCGCCGTTTGAAAGATCATCCCGATGTGTTGGCCACGAAAATGATCGAGGGCCGTACCTGAAAGATCACTCAACAACTGCCCGTTGATGATGACTTTACCAGCGGCGGGGCGGCGCAGCCCCGCCAGGAGTTGCAACATGGTCGTTTTACCACTACCGGATTTCCCCAACAGAAGGCGCGTCTCACCTGCCTGGCAAGAAAGATCGGGAAACGAAAAGGATTCACCACCCGGATACTGGAAGGAAAGGTCAGAAGAGTTCAGCATTGACAAAGCACTTGGCTGCAAGATATAATTTCCTTAGCTATCTTCACACCATTAACAACCGCCCAACGTTTCTGACCGTGCTCCGTTCCCTGCTCCTTCTACTCCTCTTCTGCACCTGCGGCCTCGCCCATAACGACTTATTGGCCCAGGACGGACTATTCCCCGCCTTCGATATTCGTAGTCGCCTGATGGGCGGAACCGGGCTCAACGCCGGAGGTATCGACGCACTTTGGACCAACCCCGCCGGCCTGGCAAAAGCCGAAGACAAAATTGCCGCCGGTGCCACCGTTGAACAACGCTTTGGCCTCAGCGAACTCAATACCGCCACCATCGGCGCCACCTACGGTACCGGACTTGGGGGCTTTGGTCTACAACTCGGCAGCTTCGGATTCGATACTTACCGGGAAAACCGTGTCGGCATTTCCTACGGGCGAAAACTGACGGATAAATTCAGCATCGGTGCCGATTTTGCCGGCTTCGCCACCAGTACGGAAGGCTACGCCAGCACCTTTGACCTCACTTTCGGGCTGGGTATGCAGTTGGAAATCATTCCAGAATTTCACGTCGCCGCCCGCATCTTCTCCCCCTTTCGCGCCGAGCGGTTGCCCGACGAATACCTCCCTCAATTACTCGCCCTCGGCTTCAGCTACCACCCCTCCGATAAGATTATCATCAACGTTGAAGCCCACCAGGACACCGACCACCCACTCCGCATCCGTGCCGGTATCGAATACATGCCCGCCGAAGAATTATCCATCAGAATGGGTGTAGCTACTGAATCATCTGAACTATCCTTTGGCCTTGGTTATCAGGTAATTGAAGGCCTTGACATAAGTGCTGGCGCAGTCTGGCATGAGGTATTGGGGGTTTGGCCGGGGATTGGGGTTCGCTACCAGTGAATTAGGGAATAATTGAAGGAGTGAATAAGAGAATGGCTGCCGCGCCTGTTAGCTCACTGCACTCGTAGAAGCGTGAGCAACTCCCCCATTCTCTCATTCCCTAAAGGCCTCAAACGTATCCTTCCAAACCGTCCGCCCACGTTCATCTTTGCGGAGTTGTCCCCCAGCAACCCGAGCATCATGTTCCAGCAGCAGGGTCCAATCGCCCTGCAGGGCTTCAGCAATTAAGCGTTCTTTTTCCGCCAGGGTGTCCAGCGGGCGAATGTCGAAAGCCATTACCCAGGGCAAACTGAGGTGTGCAGTACTTGGAAGCAGGTCCGCGCAATAGGCCAGGCGACGGCCGTCGGGCAAATCGATCAAGGGCAGCTGCATGGCCTCCGTATGTCCGTGCACTGTGCGCAGGGAAATTCCGGGGAGCCATTCATAATCATCGCGCTCAGCTGACAGGAAACGGAGGCGCCCGCTGTGCTTTAGCGGATCTAGATTGGCGGGCAGGAAACTGGCGACTTCACGAGCGTTGGGCGCAGCAGCCCACTTCCAGTGTTGATCGGTAACCCAGTGGGTTGCGTTGGGGAAGCTCAGTTGAGCGGTACCGCTTGCATCCAGATAGCTGGCCCCGCCGACATGATCGAAGTGTAGGTGCGTAAACAAGACATCAGTGATAGCTTCTGGTTCCAGTAGGCGCGAACGCAGGTACGAACTAAGGGTTTGAGGCAAGGAAGGCTTGAAGTGCCGCTGAAAGCGGCCATCGTCCTTCTCCCCCACCCCGGTATCTACCAAAATGTTGCGGCCATCATCGGTCCGGATCAGCAAACATCGCATGGCCCAGGTACAACGATTGGAATCGGCATTCGGCGGATAAGCCTTTTCCCAGACGGACTTGGGCACTACGCCAAACATCGCGCCGCCATCCAGTTCAATGGTGCCCGCTAATACGGTTTCTACTGAGGTAATCATGTTGGTAAGGTAATGAACTAGGAGCTAGGGAACTGGAAGCTAGGAGCTAGGAAGCTAGAACCGACCATGAACTACTGACTACAAAAGCCACCCAATCTCCCCCCCCAAATAAATAAACCCAATAACGGTGATGAATGGCGCCACCCAGGCCGAGAATACGAACCAGTAATAAGTCTTGGTTACGTTACTCGGTTGGATCAACTCCACAATGTGGCTAATGCCCCAAACGGCGAAACTGATGCTCCCCAGGATCACGCCTAGCAAAAAACCGGCGTACTCGTTTGCCAGCATCAAAAGGGCATAAATAATAATTTGCCCCAGGATCATCAGGATGGTATTCATAGAAGTTAGCGCTGTGCCAATTTTAGTGACTTATCAAATGTAAAGTCGTTGAAGAGATTCGGTTGAGGACGTCTACGGACTACACACAAGTTTACAATTCTCGTAGCCATGAACTTTAGTCCACGACGTAATATGGTTTTTCATGGACTGAAGTCCATGGCTATGCGCAAAAAGTCAGCGTTATATGCTTGATTGTAAAGATGTGTGTACAGCGTCGACGGCAACATCCTCAACCAATAGCTCACCAGGTATTGTGATAGTTGGTCGATCGTTCCAATTTTGAATCCGCAGGCAATCTACATTAACGCATCACACACCGGGAATTTAGTCTGCTAGATGGTCTTCAATTACCGACCAAATGGCCTCGGAGATAGATACAGGATCCGTGGAAGCATCGATGAGGTGAATGTTCTCCCCTTCGCCAAAGTGCTCGAAGGCAAGTTGGAAGCTTTCCCGGACGTGGGCCAGTTTCTCCTTGGTCTCAAACAATTCGGTTTCTTCGCCCCTTGCTTCGATGCGTTGCATACTTACCTCAGGTTCCAAGTCAAGGAAGATGGTAATGTCTGCCGGCAAGGTTCGTTTGGCCAGCATATTCAGGGAAGCCACCCATCCCGGATCGGCGAATTCACTCTGGTAAGCCAGACTACTGAAATAATACCGGCTGGAAATGACGTGGTACCCTTCTGCCAGTTTATACAGTAAACCCTCGGTAGGATGATACAAATGCTCGATGCGATCAGCCGCATAGAGTGCAGCCACCGTTTTGGGATCCGCCGTTATTTCGTGTTGTAAAATGGAGCGGATGAACTTCCCGGTGGGCAGCTCCGTCGGCTCCGCCGTCACGTAACAAGCCTCTCCCATACCCTGCAGGCGATCCCGGAGCATATCGATTTGGGTTGTTTTTCCCGAACCGTCGAGGCCTTCGATGACGATAAAAAGTGGTTGCATAGATCAGGTTATCGGGTTATCGAGTTATCGGGTGGGCTACTCCTCCTCGGGGGCAAAACGTGCCCTGCCGCTGCGGTCCACTATGGTGGAGCTGGCCTGCTGGGTTCCCTGCAAGACCAGGTCCAGAACATTGACGTGGCGTGGTTGGGAGATCATGAAGCAAACTGCTTCTGCTACATCTGACGCACGAAGTGGTTGGAAGTCTTCGTAGATTTTGGCGCGCTCAGCGTCGCCGTCGAAGCGGACGAGGGAAAACTCGGTCTCTTCGACCATGGCCGGGCAGATCTGGCCAACCCTGACGCCGTACTTCACCAGATCCAGGCGTGTGGCGTGGGTCAGTGCATCGACGGCGTGTTTAGTTGCACAGTAGACGTTCCCATTGGGGTAGACTTCCTTACCTGCGGTACTGCAAACGTTGATGATGGTACCATCCTCTCGTTCGACCATTTTGGGGCTCACGGCCCGGGTGAGGTACAACAACCCTTTCAGGTTGACGTCGATCATTTCTTCCCAGTGCTCGATCTTTCCTTCATGAATGGGATCTACGCCTTTAGCTTTACCAGCGTTATTGATCAACACATCAATTGTCGCCCACTCTTCCGGCAGACTGGTGATGGCACCAGATACGGCTACATAGTCTCGGACATCCAGTTCGAGCAGCAAGGTTTCCGTTGCATACGCGTCTTCCAGTTCAGCGGCGAGGACTTCAAGGCGTTCTTTGCGGCGACCGATGAGGATCAGGCGGTAGCCCTCGGCAGCCATGCGGCGGGCGGTAGCCCGGCCGATGCCTGCGGAAGCACCTGAAATCAGAATTGTTTTACCAGCGCCTTTTAGGGGCGGGGGCGCAGGTGCAGGGGCCGCGTCCCGTTCTGCCATCATGGTTTCCAGGCTGGCGATGTTTCGTTTCAGAGCAGCGAGCGCATCTTCTTCAGCGGGTGTACCGGCAGTCACGATCGGAGCAGAGGCGAAGGCCTCCTGGTTCGCTTCGGTTTTGAAAGCAGGGTTCAGGGAGCAGGCGATGCGGAAGTAGTTGCGGGCTTCGACCTGGTCTCCACGTTCGTGTAGCAAAACAGCCAACTCATAGTGTGCGAAGGCATGGCTCGGATCAGCAGAAATACCGGCACGTAATACCTTAATCGCTTTTTTTCGGCGGCCTACGGGGCCAACAAGTAGTAGGGCGTAGCGATAAAACGCATCGCCTACCGGTTCTTTATCCTTAGTGGCACGGCGTAAGTAGGCAGCTGCGTCGAGGTAGTCACCTGGGTAGTGCTCTGCCAGGAAGGTTCCTAATTGGTAATTGAGGCCAGGGTAAAACGGTTCAGCATCGCTGAGCGTTTCCCAGTTTTCACGGGCGCCTACAAGGTCTCCGGCAGCGAGGGCCAGTTCTCCGTTTAAGAACAGGCCGTCCAGGTGGTCGGGGTTCTTATCAAGCAGTGCTTCCACCTCCCGCCGCGCAGCGGCAGTATCCTCCGTAGCGGTAGCCAACAAGAGGGCGTAGTGGTAATGAAGCTTGAGGTGATCGGGCAAGGCATCCCGGCCGGCATTCAACAACTCAAGTCCTGCCGAGGAGTCTCCCTCATCGTGCATTGACCAGGAACGTTCGATCCAAGTGTTGACCTGTTCATCTGCTGTCATTGCTGGTGTGCTGGCTGCCTGGACAACCACTTCTTCTATCCCGGCTTCTATGTCCGCGGGGAAAACAATGTCTAATTTATCCATAGGAATATCTTCGGTTTCCGTTTCAACAACGGGGTCTGGGGTGGGCTCCGGCGCTATTTCCGCCTGCGCTTCTTCAACTTCTTCTTGCTCCTGTACTTCAGCAGGGTCCGGCGGCGCCTGATCTTCTTCGGTAACGGTACTCAGCATTTCTAATCCCGGAATCCCCGACAGGTCTATCGGTGCCGCGTTTTCGAAATCCTTAAGTTCCTCCCACAGTCGCGGGCGCTCTGCAAAAATGAAAAGCTGGTGATAGTGGTCGCCTGCAAACTGGGCCTCCGTAAGAGACCAACTATCTTTTAGTAAATAAAGCAGTTCCTCCGCATGGATACTGGTTTCCCTGATTTTGCGGAGGTAGTGCTTAAAGGCCTCCCCACCGGTAGACGATAGTTCATCGGCGTCCCGCCGCAGGTCGATGTAACGATCCTGCCAGTGGTTGACGTAGCGCATCACCTCGGCCAGGTTAGACAAGCTTGTCTGCTCCGTCTCCACCTCGTCCGTCAGTTCATCGTAGTGATGTGACTTGATGAAAATAGGAAGCACCTCGCGTCTGGCACCAAAAATTTCGTGCCCCCGAAGCATACAGTTCGGGTTGGTCAGAAAATCATTACTGACCAAAACAATGATCGGAGCCAGGTAGTCTTTCAGCAGATCGGCCAATACTGGCCCTTCGTTTGCCTTACCGACCGTTATGTGATCAAAACTAACGTGGCTCGACAAATCACCGGCGATGCGGTGAGCCGTGGTCTGGTTGGCAGTGCTGTAGGCGATGGCGAGGGATAGCATGATCCGCAAGATATAATGAAAATCGTTCGGCTGGTGGAACATGCCTAAAAAATCGGACAAAGCTACCTCCGGAAGCAAGCCATCATGACGACCTCCGGTCGTGTGACGGTACCTCCGTACTACCCTCCGTGCGAACCTCTGTGAGAACAATCAACTGCGTAAGCAGCCCTCCCAGCATAAATGCACGTTGGGAGCTTCGTCCGGATTCAAATACATTATTAAAACGGCAAACTCCCCACATCCACATTTCCCCCAGTAAGGATAATGCCAACGTTCTTCCCAGCAAACAACTCCGGATACCGCAGTACGGCCGCAAACGGTACGGCACAGCTAGGCTCGATGATTATCTTCATCCGTTCCCAGATGTGGCGCATGGCGGCAATTATCTCCTCCTCGTTAACCAGCAGAATTTTGGGTACCCGCTTATGAATGATGGCAAAGGTTTTGGGGCCGAGGTTGGTTCGTAGACCATCGGCCACCGTAAAATTTGTCTCGTTGTGCTCGATTTGACCGCTGGCCAGCGACCGGGCGGCATCATCAACGTTCTCAGGTTCCGCGCCCCAGGCCACGGCCTGGAGGCTGAAGTACCGAGCAGCCAGCGCCGTTCCTGACATCAGCCCTCCTCCACCCACTGGGCTCAAGATGATGTCCAGGACCTCCTTAGCGTCTTCGATCAGCTCCATGCCGGCGGTAGCCTGCCCGGCCACTACGCCGTAATCGTCAAACGGATGGATAAAGGCGGCCCCGGTTTTGGCCACCACTTCGTCGAGGGCGTTCTGGCGATCCGCCGGCGTATTGACGCAAAAAGATACGTTGGCTCCGTAACCTTGAACTGCCGCAATTTTCACCTTGGGCGCATCATGAGGCATCACTATGTACGCGGGTACGCCCAGAATTTTGGCGGCCAAGGCTACCGCCTGGGCGTGGTTACCGCTGCTGTGGGTTGCGAGGCCCCGGGCGCGTTCCTCCTCCGTCAGCCGCAGCGCAGCGGAGGCTGCGCCCCGCATCTTAAAAGCGCCAATCTTCTGGAAGTTCTCGCATTTGAAGATCAGCTTTGCGCCGGACATGGCGTCGAGGCTGGCGTTGCGCATGATTGGCGTGCGGTGAATAAACGGCTGAATCGCTTCGTGGGTCAGTAGCAGGTCGGCCTGGTTCGGAGCGTCGGTTAATGGGAGGAGATCTATCATAGTTGGCAAACTGGATTGAGGGGGAAGATACGGCATCTGGGTAGTGGCGAACTAATGTTTTGCCAAGTCAATTTTGGCGCATTAGACATTGCTGAATCCCAAGCCAAGTATCTCTTTTCTCCACGCTTCTCCACGCTTCTCCTCTTCTTCCTTTTCTCCGCGCGAGAATTAGATAGTTCTCGCGCGGAGGGAGAAGAAATGAGGAGAAGCACGAAGTTTAAGGCTAGTAAAATAGTGGAATG
>JBLHRW010000203.1:0-8929 GCA_047626445.1 Neolewinella sp. | reverse complement strand
GCTCTTAAAAATTATTTCCGTAGCTACGGCTATGCAAAGAATTTTTCAAGAACGGTGAGAACAAAAGCGGCAGGTCAAAGAATCACGTTTTATTTAATCCCCATCTCTAAGGGGTAATAAATTGTACCTGCCTTAGATACGTAAGTAGGTGCGCGATCAGATTTGCGGAACATCTCATTAGGTTATCTGGCGACATAAGTAGTAACCCGATTTAGGCGAACATAAGGACGGAGCAATACGGTGGCAGACGACTTCAACCCGTCAGAATTTTCTTTTCCATAACGCGCAACCTTGCGGCCTGACGGACTGTTCATCTCCATGAAGGTCCGCAAGTTTACCCACCGCGGAGTCCTAACGGGGACGTACCGGAATCGACAGGGAAGTAAGCTTTGTAGTAAGCACGCCGGAGCATGATTGGTTACTCCGTAATAAATAACGATTACAATTCTAGTTGGCACTCCCAGCTACGCTATGGCAGCCTAATCTTAGATTAGAACCATAGTATATAGGCCGCATGATTGAGGTTCCATACACATCACGTCGCCTTCACCCCCCCCTGGGACTAGCCTCCGACCCTAATCCGAGTCATGAGGTGAAATTTAGGATTTAAGGACCGGACACGAGAGGGCGACCAATCTCATCCCGGTCTCGAAAACTTTGACTGGACGATAAGCGTGTAGAAAGCTGCTTCGCGCTTTCGCTGGACGCGAGTTCGACTCTCGCCGTCTCCACTCCCGTCCGGGGGAATTCCTAACAAGGACTTTCCCCGGCAACCATACCTCCGCTTTGCGCGGAGAAAGAAGAGCCTCGGTTTCGACCAAGGCTCAAACTGCCTCAGACATCCGCCAATGTCTGGGGCTTTTTTGTTTTGAGTCGGGAGCCCTTCTGGACCAACGAATACGAGGGGCTGCGCTTGATCCTGCGGATCTATACTTACCCCCTCGCTACGAGAAACGGCCCTCCGGGCCTGGGCTAGCCAATTCCTTTATCCGGCCTATTCCGTACGAGCGCAGCGAGCATCTCCTTGCGGTAGCCCAATCCAAAATCGAGAATCACCAATCGAGAATCTCTCCCCTGTGGCAGCCTAATCAAATATCAGATATCGCCAATCAAATATCGCATATCCTCCGGCATGCGGCAGCCAAATCCCTTATCCCACATCCCATCCCCCTTATCCCATCCCTCCTATCATCTACACCCAAACCAAAAAAGGCGCCCCATCAATCTTCCCTTCCACCACAGCGTTCTGCCCAAATATTCTGGCCAGCTCATGAACTTCTCCCGTCGGCACGTCGAAAAGAAATACCCCGGTTTCAGCGCGCCAGGCCCCGGCGGGGTCTCGGCCTTCGGCCGGGGCAAAAGGCAGCCCACCCACCCGCAACAGTTCGTGGAGATTATCCAACCGTTCGGTGTTCTCCGCCGGAGATAACAAGAAGGACCGCGGGTTGTCGGCGGTCAGAAAGGCATAGGTTAAGTAGCCTTGTTCCTCCAGCCATTCATCAAATTTGGGGTGTCGCCGACCAATTTTTAACACAAATCCATTAAAGGCATATTCGGCTGTTGTGTACGCTACGTTGAGCCGCTCGTCGTAATGTGGGGGACGCTCGTCGGAGGAAGGTGCATACATAGTTTTTGCTTACGTACCTTTGCGGCCCCTAACGGGCGTCAGCGGCAGATATATTGATCAGTCGGGAAACGCTTCAATAATACGGAAAAAGTAACTATCGTATGGAGATGGACAGAAGTACCGTCATTGGCCTGGTGTTGATCCTGGCAATTTTCACAGTTTGGCAAGTATTGGTTGCCCCAAGCGCAGAGGAACTGGAAACGCAGCAGCGTTATCAGGATTCAATCGCCTTGCTCAACCAGGCTGAGCTAGCCCCCGCACCGGTAACGGAGGCGGCCCCCTTTACACCGACCGAACTGGTAGGCCTCACCGATTCAGCACGTTCTGCCAAATTTGGCAGCGAGTTCGGTGCCTTCTCCTCGGCAGCCGTAGGGGAGGAAAAGGAAATTACGGTGGAGAACGACCTGATGACCGTCACCTTCAGTACTAAGGGCGGTGGGATCAAGCAGGTAGAGCTTAAAGAATACTTTAAGATAACGGAGAACGAGGACGGCTCAGAGAATAAGCTTCCGCTCCACCTGATGGAAGATAAGAAAAACCGGTTCGAGTACATCCTGCCGATCAACGGCGTAACGGGAGAAGGCATCAAAACCAGTGACCTCTACTTCGAGGCAACGGTAGCAGGCCAGACCATCGTAATGCGGGCCCCAGCCTCCAACGGCGGTTATTTCGAGCAGCGCTACGAACTGCGAGATAGCACCTACCTCATGGACTACGACCTGCGCTTCGAAGGACTGAACGAAGTGCTCGCGCACAACGAGACCATCCAGTTGCAGTGGGATAATCACCTCGATAAGATCGAAAAGAACAGCCAGTACGAAGCGAGCTACTCGACGATGTACTTCAAGCCGCTCGATGAAAGTTCCAGCTATTGTTCCTGCAACGGGTCGGATACCGAGGACGTACCAGAAGAAAAGCTGAAATGGGCCGCGGCCTCCCAGCAGTTCTTTACTGCTGCGCTGATTGCCGACGATGCCTTTGCCCCTGGTGGCCATTTTGCCACCGTCTCACCCGATGACCTGGAACAGAGTATTGACCTGAAACAGGTTTCTGCAACCATCAACATTCCGGTGGGGAAGTCAGCGTCTGAGGCCATTGGCATGCAGTTCTACGTCGGCCCCAACGAATTTGATCGCTTACGCGCCATCGGCTATGACATGACCGACGTCATCAGTTTCGGTCGTTCCATTTTCGGCGGCATCAACCGCTGGGTCATCCGGCCACTGTTCGATTTCCTGTCCAGCTTCATCGGCAATATGGGTATCTCGATTCTGGTGCTGACGCTGATCGTGAAATTACTCGTGTATCCTCTGACCTACAAGATGTTGGTCAGTAACGTGAAAATGCAAGTGCTCAAGCCCGAGTTGGAGAAGATGAAGGCGAAGCTGAAAGACGACTCTCAGGCCCAGCAGGTGCAGCAAATGAAGATGTACCAGGAATATGGGGCCAGTCCGCTTGGCGGCTGTTTACCAATGGTATTGCAAATGCCTATTTGGTTTGCCTTATATCGCTTCTTCCCAGCCTCCATTCAGTTCCGACAAGAGAGCTTCCTCTGGGCTAGTGACCTCAGTACTTATGATGTCCTGACCAAGATTCCGGAATGGATTCCCTTCATGCAGGGGCACATCAGCTTGTTTGCTGTTCTGTGGGCCATCACTACAGTCATTTACGCCTACTACAACAGTAAGCACAATGACTACAGCGCCCAACCGATGATGAAGTACTTCCAGTACGTCATGCCGGTCATGTTCCTCGGATTCTTCAACAGCTTTGCTTCCGGACTCACAGCTTATCTCCTCTTTTCCAATACCTTCAATATCGCCCAGACGATCATCACGAAGAACTTCCTGATCGATCACGATAAACTGAAGGCCAAAATGGATGCCAACAAGAAGAAACCGAAAAAGACCACCGGGTTCTCCGCAAGATTACAGGATGCCCTGAAGGAGCAGCAGAAGCAGAAGGCAAAGAAGAAGTAGTAGTTTATTAGTTTAGTTGTTCAATAATCTAGTAGCGTTTACCAGACTACTGAACTATCAGACTAATAATGCGCGGCCGCAGGTGCAAATCCCGCCTTCCAAACAGCAGGGTAGGGTAGTTGCGGTACCAGCATCAGGGAACAACTCCATACTTTTACGTTTGTTTTAACGAAAGCAATGTGTAAACTGAGTGACTCCGGCATCAATTCAGTGTCTTACTAACAGACCAACAGACCAAACTACCAACCATGCGTTACGCCATCCTCTCCGTTCTCTTGCTATCTATTCTTTCCAGCTGCAACCGGGATGCTGCGGCTCCCGACGGTTCATTTCTTTCTCCCGCAAATCAACCGGACACCAATCCTATGCCATCTAAAGAAGTGGACAGCGATACGCGTGCAACCACTACTGATATTGAAGGCCCCGGTGAAGGGGGACTGGACGAAGGTGAAAAAGTAATGAAGTTGTCTCAGGCGGATCTCGCTGCCGCCCGCCGCCCAGGCTCTCGGCGGCCCGGCGCTACGGTTGATAAGACTGCTGCATCAGGCACCTCGACCCAACAACCTGAAAATACAGGAACCGTGCCTGCCCCTGCCAGTTCCGGCAAGCCATTGCTCGACTACGACCGCCCCATCTTCGCCATCAGCAAAACGCCTTGCTACGGCGATTGCGAACAGTACAGCCTCACCTTAACCAATGACCGCCAGCTTATCCTCAACGCCAAAAAGCACATGGATAAAAAAGGAGAATATCGCCTGCGGCTCAATGCCAAGGAATACAATACCTTGATCTCCGGCCTTGATTCCCTGCACCTGGATCAACTCCCTGACGTATTCCCCCGTAATATCAAAATGATCCCTGCCGATGTACAGGCAACGGTTCTTCGCTTCCCTGATAACATGGGAGGAGGGGAGATGAAAAAGGTAGAGGTGTACTCCGATGCGCCCGATCAGCTAGCTTCCTTCCTGCAACGGTTTGAGGCAATGGTTAATAGAACGGACTGGGTGGTGGTTAAGCCGTAAGCCATCTATTGGAAGGTTCCACAAGTTTTTGATGAAATTATCTCCAGTAGGGGCGGGGCTTGCCCCGCCCCTACTGGCTGGTGCAGGACCCTTCTGCCTTCGCTGAACAAACCCAGCCAGCAAATTTAGGTCTGGTACGGGCGGGGCTTGCCCCCGCCCCTCCAGTAATAAGCCGATATTTTTTAGAGACGCCACCAGCATCCTATGCTTATCTTGGCCCGCAGAAGCTTCCTCCTGAACAGATGGCGGAAGCAGCTTTTAACGGCCTCCACATGAAATTTACCCTCCTCCTTTCCTTACTCCTTATTACCGCTACTGCGTTCGGCCAAACACGTCGATACGTAGAAACAATTGCTGGCTCCAGTACCATAACCAGTAACGTTATTTACGGGCAGGCACCTGGCCTCAATGGATTGGGGACTAACGAAACCGATACTTCGCTAGAAGATCTGGTCATGGATATTTACTCGCCCACCGGAGATACGCACAACCAGCGCGCGGCGATCATCTTTGCGCACTCCGGAGGCTTTTTCAACGGCTCGCGGGGGCACGATGATATTGTGGCACTCTGTGATTCCTTTGCCCGCAAGGGATACGTTACTGCCACGATTGATTACCGGAAAGGGTTTTGGCCACTCTCGGATGCCGAATTGCATGGAACTCGTGCGGTCTATCGTGGCATTCAAGATGGACGGACGGCCGTCCGGTACCTCCGGGCGAACGCCGCGGCCCTCGGTATTGACACCAACTATGTCTACCTGGCCGGCAGCAGCGCTGGCGGGTTCATCGCCCTCCACAGCATTTATATGACGGAGATCGGGGAAGTCCCTCCTGAAACCGGGGAAGTCGATTACTTCGATTTTTTCACCACCCGAACTACCCCTGACCTCGGCCCGCCCGATGCCGGGAGCAATCCCGGCTTTAGTGGTACTCCCAACGGTGTGATCAATCTCTGGGGTGCCGTAGCGGCCATTGATCTGGTAGATGCCACCGATGACCAGCCAATTTACCTGGCCCACGGTACTGCCGACGGTACCGTTCCCTTCATCACTGGCCCACCTTTCGGCTTTACTGGCTTCCCCGATGTCTTCGGAAGCAGCCTCATCAGTGACCAATTGGCCGCCAACGGCGCCACTAATTATGAAACCTACTTCGTCCCTGGAGGAGAACACGAGTTCTACGGAGCTGATAATGGGACCTGGAGCAACGGCGTCGGCCCCAACGTTTACTGGGATACCTTGCTGCCCCGGATTACCCAATTCCTCTGGCGACAACATAAACCGACGGCCGACTTCACTGCAGACGTAACGGCCCTCTCGGTTGACTTTACCAACACCTCTTTCGGTGACATCGACTGGTTCTGGAACTTCGGAGACGGTAACACCAGCACCGGGGAAAACCCAACGCACAGCTACGCGGCCACAGGCACCTATTCGGTCGAACTGTTTGTCCGCAACAACATCCACAGCTGGGATACGCTAGAACAGGAAATAGCGGTCGAAGCTATTTTGCCCCTGACCTGGACTGGCCCTTTACAAGCAGTACATGATGGCAAAGACACTTGGCTCGATTGGTCGGTGGCAAACCAGACCGGGACCGACCACTTCGTGGTGGAACACGCCCTGGAAGGACGTCCTTTTCTTGACCTGGGACGAATGGCCGCAGCGGGAAACGAAGCAGAGACAATCGATTATCGGTTCCGCCATCCATCGCCGGAGGCTGGGACCCATCTTTACCGGGTTCGGCAGGTTGACCTGGACGGACGCAGTACCCTTAGTTCACTTGCCACCGTTGAAGTCGGCGCACAATTTGGGGCGTACCCCAATCCGACCACCGGTAAGTTGACCTTAACCGGACTGGAGGTGGAGGTTCGTAGGGTCGAAGTCTTCGACGGTGCTGGCCGCAGACTGAGCGTCGTTAGCATTTTAGCCAACGGAAGCATCGATCTATCCGGTTTACGGAGAGGGCACTACTGGCTCAGGCCGCTGAACAGCGTACAGTGGATAGGCGTGCAGATCAAATAGGGGAGGACATTGGCCTGGCAATATCTCTTCTCTCTGCGCGAGAAGTGTCTCCGTTTTCGCACGGAGCAAAGAGAGAAAAGGAGAAGCGTGGAGCTTACTAATAGGAGGTTTTCTGTATCCACCGGACGGTACCTCTGTGTTACCACTGTGCTTGCCTCCTTGCTGCCTTCTGTGAGAACAGTCAGCTGCGTAGCAGCCCTCCGAGCGCAGCGAGCAACCCCGTGCGGTAGCCTACCCCCTACAAGGGAAAGATCTACTTCCCCCCAAGCGCAAAGCGCGTCTACTCAACGACCACCATATACCGCTTCTTCCTGCCATTATCCATCATCATAAACTTCCCATGAAGGAGGTCCTCGGCGGAAACGGTAGCATCCACATCAGAGATCTTCTCTTTATTAATGGAAATGGCGTTGCCCTGGATGGCACGAAGCGCTTCGGATTTACTGGCCATGATTCCGGCATCGGCCAGGAAATCGATCAGGGATACGGGGGTCGCCAGTGCATCATTGGCGATTGGGCGGGACTCCAGTTCACCAGCCAAAAAACCAAGGGTCTTAGCATCTAGGGCGCGAACGTCGTCTGCGGCACCTTTGCCGAACATCAGGTTGGTCACCCGCTGGGCAGTTTGTAGCCCTTCGAGGCCGTGAACGCGCTCCGTCAGCTCTTCGCCAAGGAGGCGTTTGATGGTATTTACTTCTCGGAATTTGTCGTCGTTGGCGAGGTGGTTTTCCACTACGGCGCAATCGGCGAGTACCTCGTCCTTACTGCGCAGGCTGAAGTACTTCAGGTAGGTCGGGATGTCCGCATCGTTAGAGCGCAACCAGAATTGGTAGAACTCGTAAGGGCTCGTCATCTCCCCATCAAGCCAGACGTTGCCGGCTTCGGACTTGCCGAACTTGGAACCGTCCGCCTTCGTGAGTAGGGGAGTAGTGACGGCATAGGCTTTACCCTCCAGGTTACGGCGGACGAATTCGGTGCCGGCCGTGATGTTGCCCCATTGATCGGAGCCACCCATCTGGATAGTAACGCCTTCCTGCTCGTATAGGCACTGGAAATCGTAGCCCTGCAGTAGCTGGTAGCTAAACTCTGTGAAGGACATCCCTGATTCCAGGCGGTTCTTGACGGAGTCCTTAGTCATCATGTAACTGATGGTAAGGGTCTTGCCGACGTTGCGCAGGAAATCCAGCGCGTTCATATCTTTGTAGAAATCGTAGTTGTTGACGACGGAGAACTTTGCGTCTTCAACTTCCACTGCACCTGCGGCCGCGCCCCTTAAACCTGCTGAAAGTAACCGGAGCATCTGCTGGCGCTGAAATTCCAGATTGCTGTCCAGTTCCTCATACGTCTTGAGCTGCCGCTCCTTATCCTTTCCGCTAGGGTCTCCGATCCGGCCGGTAGCCCCACCGAATAGGACGACGGGGTGATGACCAGCGCGCGCCCACAGCGTAAGCAGCATAATCTGGACGTAATTTCCGATGGTCATCGAAGGCGCCGTAGGGTCAAAACCGATGTAGGCCTTGCGGGGAGCTTCGGCCAGGTGTTCTTCAATTCCGGGGGTAAGCTGGTGCAGCATACCGCGCCACGTTAATTCGGCGATGAAATCCATAATTCTTTTTCAGGTATTTGGCCCGGCAAACGCAGTACGAAGGTGCTGTAGTTGCCGGAGCACGCAAAAAGTTGGGCAAATATAGGGCGTGGAGGTCGTTACTGGGCTGCTGCTATCGCCTTGCTTCTTCTGCCAAAATGGCTTGAAGAGTAGTAAGTGCTTGATTTTTAGCCCCTGCAACATCTTCTATTTTACCTGTAAATAAAAATGTTTGGGTCACCCCCATCCGGGGGGAGGAGGGGCCGAGGGCAGGGCTAACGAATACGCTGAATGAAGCCCTCTTCAACAAGCCCAGGGGGCCGGGGAAGAGGCGGCACGGGCAGACAAAGACCCAATTCTGATCACCCTAGATGATCAGGTTTAGCTTCTACTGCCCGCATTTCTAATGGGGACTCATTGATAAGTGATGACATTCACACGTGTCATGTCATGATTTAAGTGTTACGACACTTAATAAAGCTACTTCTTTGTATTTTTAAGCGTGCACTCGCACAGCATGGTATTGACCTACTGGTCGAGTTCATAAATATTCATCCATTTAACCTGCCATCGCGGCGCTGTACTTCCCAACTGAAAACCTCACGTAGCTATGGCTATGATCGGCTTTCAGTTAGTCGTCCAGCACCACGCTGCCTGCGTTAAATGTTCGAAGACTTAAGAACTCGACCACT
>JBLHRW010000202.1:0-8974 GCA_047626445.1 Neolewinella sp. | reverse complement strand
TTTTGGTGCTGAATTTCGTTGAAGAACTCCTTCCGTAGCTACGGCTATGCAAGGAATCCTTCGCCTCATTCAACACCAAAATTCATCAGCACCTTACCCACAAATTCAATATTGACAGACCACTAGCAGCCTGTCGGGGAGAACCGAATCTGAGCCAACGTGAGCCATTTTTGTGGTAGATGACTGGTGAATTCGGGAGTTTAACGGGTTAAGTGACTGAATTCGCTGGGAAATCTACCGCAAAAAGGGCCGCTTTGGGACGATGAGCGTTCTCTCCGACAGGCTGCTAGTACAGTTTTAGGATCAGGGCGGGGCCGCAGGGGCAAGAAAAGGTAAAGGAGCAGGGCAAGCATTGCTTTGCTCCTTCATCCTTCCTTTGCACCTGCGCACCGTTGCCCAAACTATTGCCTACGTCGCTCTCGCCGTGCTGCGCGCCGTTGCTCCCGCATCACACGTCTTTCAAGTAAAAATTCTTCCAACCGGCCCCGCTCCCGGAAAAACCTTTTTCGGCCAAGACGGAATTTAGCCTTGGTCTTCCCGTCCTTTCCCGGTTCAAACACCAGGTACACCTTCCTGCCGGAATGTGCGTAGCCGGTGTGATTTGGTGCCTTTTTCAATACGCCGCGACCGATATTACGAATAGGCACAGAAATAAGAAAATCTGGTCCCGAGAGGGTATCGATTTCCCCCTCAACGAATAAATGTAGCGACGTAGATTGGATTTCGGTTCTCGGTATCCAAACGCGCCCACTGTCCAATTCAATCGTCAGGTTCATCGGACCGAAGTGCGCCCTGTTGAACCGCTTTCTTTTCGCCTTCATTTTACGGCCAATTTCTTTCAGTTGCGGCCAGTCGATTAATTCCAGGTCCAACAACAGTAAGCTGATCTCCCCGTCCGTACTGTCCAGGACGACCTGCTTACCGACCTCATCCATCAGTCCGTTTACCCGTCCATCCATCGTTAGGTTGCCGCGCAAGTCGCCTATACTCTTCAAGGCAGGAATCTCCATCTTTTCCAGGGCCCGCACCACCTCATCCAGGGCCAGCTCCTCCGTCTTCCATTCAATCGAAAAGGGAGATTGAAGTTTTTTATCCAGCTGATAAACTGCCGAAAACGCCACCTCCCCGTCTCCCAACTTAAAGCCAGATTTCTCCAAGATCAGCTGGGAGGAATCCCCAAGGTGGAGGCCGGCATGAATGTCCGTAAACTTAGTTTCCCCATCCGTCCAAAAAGTATCGATGGCCAGGCTGAGGTCCGGCTGGAAGGAGTTGAAGATACCTTCGGTTGCCGACAAAAAGTACTGCGGATCGCCCCCACTTGAATCAACTACCGTACCTGCGGCAGCCAAGGAAACCTCAGGTATTGAATTCGTACTGCCGTATTCTTCAGGGCTTTCATCCTTGGGATAGATGAAGTACTGAATGTCTGACCACAACAAATTTTTAGCCCTGGCGTCGGTCTTCATTTTGAACGTCTCCCCCAACTCAGGGTAAAGGAAGGCCGTTAGCCTGTCCATGGTCCCGGTTACAGAAATGGCTTTGCGCGCCTCTTCCGAGAAAAGCTGGAGATCGTATTCGGTATGTTCACTGGTGGCGTATACCACGAATTTTTGTATCGGAACATAAACACCTGAGGGCCGATAGCTAACTTGGCTGCTATCAATCTCGAGGCAAAGCGTTGAATTTTCGATCAGTTCGCTCAGCTTATCAGGTGTACCTACCATCTCAAGATCAATCTTAAACTTTCCGGTACCGAAGAAAAAATCTTCCGCGGCAAAAAGGTAGTTGACGACCTGCGGATCTCCGCCTAAGCGTAAAGATGATTGGAGCCCGTCCGGGCCGGGAGCGTAGTTTAGGCTTCCGGCAAAAAGGCTCATGGAGCCATCATCAAAAAGGAGGTTCCCCCGGTTACTTCCCGGCTTGATACCGAGGTTATCGGTGATGACCCCCCGGTGAGTAAAGTCAATGTTGAGGTCTTGGGGAAGCGAGTCCAGGCCCTCCGGCAATTTCAATCCAAAATATTCCAGGCTTGGCCGCAACCGGTTCATATCCAGGTGTTCGGCCTGTACGTCCAGGCTGAAGGGAGTTTCTTGATTCTTTCCTAACCCCAGCCGTGCACCAAATGCCAGATCGCTACCTTCCCAGTTGAAGGTCGTTTGTTCCAGCACCAGTGTATCGCGGTCAAAACGTAAGCCGGTGGAAAAATCGCTGACTGCAAAAACATCATAGTAAGCAACTGTATCAAAACGCGCCTCGATGCGCGGGCGAAAAGTTTTATGCAAGCCCAATAAGGCTTTTTTCATGGATTCACTTTGCTCTAGGCGGTCCTTTCTTTCGCCCACGTCCACTGTTTCCAGGTAACCATCCTCTCCGAAGATCGCCAGAAAGTTTGTCCAATCGAGACGAGGAGCGCTCAGCGTCACATCCGTCCGGATACTATCGGCTGGCCGGTCGAGCAGAAGGGGCAATAAATTATCCAGCGTTCCCTCCATACCAAAAATAAACCCGGTGCTTAAGACGTCGCTCTGTAGTTTAAATCGAATGTCCTGATCCTGCTTATTCAGCGTAATAGTGCGAAATGGGAACCGCAATCCGGCTGGCCGGTAATGCACGTTGACGTTACGGAGGGACAGCCAGCCATCGCTGGTCGTAATGATCTCCTCCATAGAATTCAGCGAAGCATCCACCCAGGTATCAAGGGTAAAATGTCCCCTATTAAAAAAGAAATCCCGGGTCCCTATCTGGTCGTTGATCACAGCCGTAGGCCCACTGAATCGTAAAGGCGCTGTCAGGCGGGTATCTCCCTCCGTTCCCCGCAAAATAACGTGAGGGGACTGGACGAACAACTGTCCTTGAAACCCACTGGTGGTATCCAATTCAATTCGTAAATTTTTCTTACTTCCTAGTATCCCTCCCGCTGCCTCCTCCAGGCGGTTAATGAAAGTGCCGGAAGTGTGGACGTCCCTGAAGTTAAATTTCAGCATCCGCAAATCTTTCCCGACAATGGTGAAATCAACCGTGATCTCAGGGTCCAGGCCGATCCGTGGGCCACCGAGAATTTCCGTCTTCACTTCAAATGGTCCGAAAACATAGTACTGCCCCAACCGCTCACGGAGAATCGCCGGTAGGAAGGCACGGGTTTCTTCGTATTTCAGTGCCTTATTGTCTAGAAACAAGTGAATATCGGAATTCCCCTGCCGGCCAATTTCCCCGGCTATGGTCAGTAGCTGACTCCCGATTTGAACCACTGCAGGGGCTACCGTCCAGCTGGAGTCGTGCCGGACTATTTCTAAGTATCCACATACCGGAGCATCGGTCAAGTAAGTACCCAGACGGGTATTGAAGGCGACTCCTTTGATTTCTGTATCGAGGTCGGCGGCAAAAGTTAGTTGGCCCGCAGCATCCCGAAAGGCTGTGGCATGCACCGAATCCAAATGGACTTCCATCCGCTTATACAGGTGAGGGTATAAATAACTCACGGCAACGTTTGAGATGGCCACTCCTACCCCATTCCATTTGATAGCAGGATTTAACGGGCTACGTTTCCTAGGCTCACGTGGTGCTTTAAGCTTAAGCAGCTCACCAAAGTTGAAGGCCGCTGCGGAATCCCGGTAAACGTAGATACCTCCGTCGTGTAGCTCAAAATTTTTGAGCAGTAGCGTGTCCTGCAGTAGTTTTTTTACGGAAATTGTTCCCTGCAAATGGCCGGCGGAAATAACCGCTGGCTCATTTTCCGGTCGGCTGGGATCCCTGACAACCAGGCTATCGATCCCCACAGAAATATCGGGAAAGGTGGTAAATACCGTAAACTCCACTTTCCGGAGCGCAATCTCCAAACCCGTCTTTTCAGATAAGTCCTCCACGAACTTATCCTGCTTGGCATTCACGTACCACACCAGCACACCCACCGCAATGATCACTAGCAGGATCACTACGCCGAGGATTATCAGTAGCCAACGGAATATTTTTTTTAGCATCTGTATACTGCCACCGGGAGATGAAAGACCGGATCAGACAGCTATTTTAGAATGAGAATAGGGCCTGTGGCGTTTGGGGGAAGCGCTAATGCTTACTTGCCACAGGTTATAGCAAAGCTAAGGTACTTGGCGTAAAGTCTTACTATAACATAAGTTAGACGTGCTGCGCGCTTAGCCGTAGTAGCGCTGCGCGCTTAGCCGTAGTAGCGCTGCGCGCTTAGCCGTAGTAGCGCTGCGCGCTTAGCCGTAGTAGCGCTGCGCGCTTAGTAGATTGATAGATGGCCTTCGGCCTCGGTAGATTGATAGTGCTGCCGCAAGTATCTGCTCGCTTCGCTCGTGCGGCAGCCTAAAAGCGAAGCGTTTAAACGCCTGCTTGCTGGCATCTAAAAGGGCAAAGCCCGTCTAAGGGACGGGAAATAAATAAACCATGCTTCTTGACCGCCTTATTTTGCCCTCACCGCTCTTAAAAATTATTTCCGTAGCTACGGCTATGCAAAGAATTTTTCAAGAACGGCGAGAACAAAAGCGCCAGGTCAAGAAACACGTTTTATTTAATTCGCGTCCCTAAAAGAAAACGAGCAAAGCGAGTTCTCGTCTATCATCCTACAACAAAGTTCACCATCCGCTTAGGCACCACAATCACCTTCCGGATCGTCTTCCCATCCAGGTGCTTGGCCACATCGGGGTGCGCCTTAGCTTCCACCTCGATGTCTTCTTTCGAAGTACCTGCGGGGAAGTCTATTGTCAGTCGGGTCTTTCCGTTGAAGGCAATCGGGTAAGTGAAACTGTCTTCTACCAACCACTTTTCTTCCACTTCGGGGAAGGGGGCCAGGTGAACACTTCCTTCACCACCAAGCGCAGCAAAAAGCTCATCGGCAATGTGCGGTGCAAACGGCGCGATCAGCCGAACCATCGGTTCCAGTACCCCCCGTTTGTTGCATTTAGCCTTGTTCAGTTCATTGGCCGCGACCATGAAGGCGGAGACACAGGTATTAAAGCTCAGTCTGTCAATGTCTTCCGTCACCTTTTTGATCAGGGTGTGAAGCACCTTCATCTCTTCTTTGGTGGCTTCAGCGTCGGAGACGTTCAAGGTTTCATCATTGCCTACGAACAGGCTCCAGAACTTGCGCAAGAAACGGGACACGCCGTCGATGCCGCTCAGACTCCAGGGCTTCGCCTGGTCAATCGGGCCGAGGAACATCTCGTACATCCGGAAACAGTCGGTACCGTAGCGGGCACAGATGTCGTCGGGGGTAATGACGTTGTACTTCGACTTCGACATCTTCCCCATCTGAAAGCTTAGTTCCAGGTATTGCTTACCCTCTTTATCTGTTTCCCACAGGAAGGTATCCGCCTGTTTGAGAATGGTCCGGAAGTAAGCGGCGTCTTGGGCCTCATCGGTCGGCAGCGCATCGACAACCTCCTTATACATTCGATAAATCGGCTCGTTATTCACGCTGGTCTCTTCGACCATCCGCAGGGGAATCTTTCGTACACAGGAATCTTCATCGAGTACCAAATGACCTTTACCAAGACCGTTTACTTCCAATGGCGCGTTTTCGGCTAAGTGAGCGCTATGCCAAACGGGATGTCGCTGTCCATCCTCCGTCTGCATGATGCCTTGGTGGAAGCTAACAATCGGGGCCCCAATCATCCCCTGATTCAACAATTTCTTATAGGGTTCCCGAGTAGGAACCTTCCCCATATCATAAAGGAATTTATGGGTAAGCCGGCTGTATAAAAGGTGGCTAACGGCGTGTTCCGCACCACCTACGTACAGGTCAACGTCCTGCCAGTAGTCCATCACTTCACTAGCAACGAACTCCTTATCGTTTGTCGGATCCATATAGCGGAGGTAGTACCAATTGGAGCCGGCGGTCGCTGGCATGGTGTCGGTTTCCCGACGCCCCGCAGCAGTGACGTTCCAATCCGCAGCGCGCTCCAGTGGAGACACACCATCTACCGCCCGAAAATCCTCCATCGGAGGTAATTCCACCGGCAGGCTGTCAACCGGTAAAATCTGAGGGATGTCGTTCGCATCGTAAATGATTGGCCATGGCTCCCCCCAGTAGCGCTGACGGCTAAAGAGAAGGTCACGGATCCGGAAATTCACCTGCCCTTCGCCTCGGCCCATTTCCACCAGTTTGTCGGTAGCGGCTTTGATGGCATCTGGCACTTCCATTCCGTTCAGAAAATCGGAGTTGATCATGGTGCCAACCTTGTCCTTGTTCGTGGCGTCAGGGTATTTGCTTTTATCGATCACGTCAATGATCTCGATGCCGAATTTATTGGCAAAGCGTTCGTCGCGGTCGTCATCGCTCGGCACGGCCATAATGGCCCCGGTACCGTAGTCTTTGAGGACGTACTCGGAGATATAGATCGGTGCCCGCTTCTTCGTGAAGGGGTTGATGCAGTAGCTACCGGTAAAGGCACCGGTCACCTTAGTTTCTGCCTGGCGGTCTATCTCGCTGCGAGCGCCTACGTAGGCCTGGTAATCGGCGATTTCCTGTTCCTGTTCGGTGGTAGTTAACTCCTGCACCAGGTCATGCTCAGGCGCGACAACCATGAAAGTCGTACCGAAGATCGTATCCGGGCGGGTCGTGAAGACTTCCAGTTGCTTGTCGGTGCCTTCGATGTCGAAGAAAGCCTGGGCGCCGGTGGAGCGGCCGATCCAGTTACGTTGTTGCGCCTTCAGCCCGTCAGGAAAATCGACGGTATCGAGGCCAGCCAGCAGGCGGTCGGCGTAGGCGGTGATGCGCAGTTTCCACTGCACCATCGGCTTTTGGGTCACGGGGTGGTTACCGCGCTCCGAGCGGCCATCTTTAACCTCGTCGTTGGCCAGCACCGTACCCAGCGCTTCACACCAGTTTACGAAGCTGACGCCGCGGTAAGCGAGGCGGTAGTTCATCAGCACGTCCGACTGCTCCTTAGCGGACATAGCAGTGTACTGCTCAGCGGTCAGGTCAAGTGCTTCTGTTTGTGCGGCGGCGAGATCGCGGGTGCCATGGGAAGACAAATGAGCAATGAGCTCAGCCATCGGACGAGCCTTATCCGCCGCATGATCGTACCAGCTGTCAAATACCTGGGTGATGATCCACTGCGTCCACTTATAGTAGTTCGGGGCAGAGGTATTGACGGCACGGTCCCAGTCAAAACTCAGGCCCAAAGATTCCATCTGCTCCTGGTACCGTTTGGTGTTCACCGCCGTGGATACGGTGGGGTGTACCCCCGTATCGATGGCGTACTGTTCGGCCGGCAGGCCGAAGGAATCAAATCCCATCGGATGCAATACATTGAAACCCTGTTGCCGCTTCACCCGGCTCACGATATCAGAACCAATGTACCCAAGCGGATGCCCTACGTGCAGGCCCGCTCCAGAAGGGTACGGGAACATATCGAGCACATAGAATTTAGGCTTCGTGGTCTCAGTGGATGTACGGTAGGTTTTATGTTCCTTCCAGTACTGCTGCCACTTCTTATCTATGGTGTTGACGTCGAACTTCATGGGGTATCATCTTTGCGAATGCAAAGGTAATGTTACTAGCGGGCTTTTAGGTTGCAAAATACGGGTTGAGGGTCTCCCCACCCGAACTCATTCCCGGTTGAGCCTATCCCCACCCGAACTCATTCCCGGCGGCCCCGGATTGGGACCATTTTTCGATGAAGGCGTTAGGTGTGGACATGTAAGCTGGGTTTCCGGATTACCGGTAGGACGGTAAGATACGGAACGGGGGGAAATCGCTACTGGTTGAGGCTGACCACACCTGAATGTCCTGGTTGAGGCCCTCCTGCTATCAATAATTTGCACTTACGCCTACAACTGACTATATTAATGGTTCACTCGCTTGTACGTGTAACATTTTTTCATAGAGACTTAAATCCTGCATCATGAGAAGATTATTTTATTTACTCCCCCTCTTTTGTTTCCTGTGCTTCACCTCCTGCCAGGACACTAAGGCCACTCCCGGAGAACTGACCGCCGACGCTTCCTTCGACGAAGAAGCAGAGCTGGCAGCCATCATGAAAGTGATTGAAAACGAAACCGCCTGCTTCTTTGCTCGCGACTACGATTGCTGGAAAGACAACTGGGTGAACGAAGACTACGCATTTCAGGCATGGAATAACCCGAACGGAACCTACGACGCCAAAGTAGGCTGGAGTGAGGTAGATCGCCGCGTCGGCAATTACATTAAGGAGAATACCGGGACATTGGGCGGCACCCAAGGGCACCCTAATGTAGAACGACTGAACCTACGTAAGCGGTTTTATGGCAATACGGCTGCTCACCTTACCTGGGAGCAATACAATAGTGATGACGAAGAGAAGTTCTACCAAATCAGCCAGGAAGTCCGGCTAATGGAAAAGGTCGACGGCCAGTGGAAAATCGTCACGGTGGCTGCCTTCTGGGACTACATCGATAAGATCCAGGCTGGCACTTTTGAGACAAAGTGATCTGATACGTACGCTGCATTAACTACAAAAGCCCCGCTACTCTTACGAGCAGCGGGGCTTTGTTCCGCAGGCTTCAGCCTGCTGTTCAACGGCCTTCAGGCCGTAGCATTACTTAACAACCACCATCTTCTTAGAAGCGGTGAAGTCGCCAGAAGTAAGCGTATAAGTAAGCACACCAGAAGCCTTGATGTTAGTAAGTTCAACCACGTTCATGCCAGCAGCAGCGTCGATTTCCTGAACGGAAATCAAGCGGCCAGCAACGTCGCGCAGTGTCAATGTTGCAGGAGCGGCAGCGGCCAGCTCGAAGCGGATCACTGTTTCCATACGGACTGGGTTAGGCGTATTCTGGTGCAGCACATTTCGCTTCGCGGCTGTCTCCGACGGTTGCGCGGTCGCAAGTGCAAGGCCAGCGTTGAAGGCAAGGCCAAGACCGTTACCCACACCGTTGGCGCCAACACCTTCCCGTACCGTGATGGCATCGGTCAATGTCAGCTCCTCACTCAGCGTTACCGTAGTCGTCGCCCGTACTTCCAGGCTTATCGTCG
>JBLHRW010000201.1:0-8975 GCA_047626445.1 Neolewinella sp. | reverse complement strand
ACATGATCTGTAACAACTGCTGTAAGGTGTTGGAGTTCTGTGACCCCCGTGTGCAGCAAATTAAGAACATGATGGGGGAGATCCTCAATTTTGAAGTGACTTCGCACTCTCTAAACCTTTACGGTAACTGTGTAGGGGGCTGTGATAAGACGCGGGAAAGCTAAGCGCATTAAAGCCGACCTAAACAAAACCAAGTAAGTGCTGGGCAATTTTCAACAAAATACGTATTTTTGCCCGCCTTGCCAAAAGAATAGTTGATCCTTAGGCACTGGCACACATCCTGAGGGCCAGACATTGGGAGTTATCAGTCGTGGCCTTAAAGCTATTGGCTGTCCGCAATCAACAATCAAGAATTACCAATCAATAATTAACAAACTACAGCATGTCTTACGAAATCACAGGTACCCTCGTTAAAAAATTCGAGACGGAGACCAAGGGCGAATCCTTCCGGGTACGCGATTTTGTCATCAAAGCAAACGACGGCGGACAGTACGATAACTTCGTAAAGTTTCAGACCACTCAGGATCGTACCGCGATCATTGACGACTACAATGAAGGCGATGAGATCAAAGTACACTTTGACCTTCGTGGTCGCCAATGGCAGGAGAAGTACTTTACTAACCTGAACGCCTGGCGCGTAGAAAAAGTGAGCGGTGACGCCGTCGCCGCCGCACCGGCAGCTGCTGCTGGCGAAAGCTTCAATGATTTCCCAACGGCCAGCACTACCGACGAGCCTACTGCAGAGGCGTCGGACGACCTGCCGTTTTAGTAGTTTAGTTCATTAGTCCATAGTCGGTAGTTCATAGTTGGGGATTCAACAAAGACTGCCGACTATGAACTAAGGGACGCAGTGTAAATAACTTACTGGTTTTGACCTGACGCTTTTGTTCTCACCTCGCTTAAAAATCCTTTGCATAGCTTTTGTTACGGAAATGATTTTTAGATGCGGTGAAGGCAAAATAAGACGGTCAAAAAGCGTAAGCTATTCGTACGGCGTCCCTAAGTAGTGTGCCAGAAATAGCCGCCTTACTAATAAAGGGCGCCTCGGCGCTCGTTTCGACTACGCTCAGGGCAAGTCGGCGATCGATAGGCGCTTCCCGTCCTGCCTCCCTTAGGACGTTAGATTCTCTGGGTTAACGGTCGCCGGGCGGAGCCGAGGCACTAATCGAATGCATTACTTATTTCTGGCCCACTACTTACCGACGATAACTAAAGACTATGAAAAGAACCTGCCCAGAATGCGGAGACGAGTACACCGGTCGTGTCGACAAAAAGTATTGTTCGGCGGCCTGTCGTGCGTCCTTCCATAACCGTCAGAATGCCCAAAATCTCGCTTTCCAACGCAACGTCAACAATATCCTGCGGCACAACCGCAACGTATTGGAAGAGCTGAACCCGGACGGCAAGGCCAACGTCCGTAAGGACCGGATGATCGACCGTGGGTTCAAGTTTCGGTACTTCACGAATGAATACCGGACCAAGAACGATACCCTTTATCACTTTTGTTACGACTACGGCTATCGGGTCGAAGACGATCAGGATAAGGAGTGGGTCTTCCTGATTAAGCGACAGGAGTATGTGGAGTAAGATTCTCTTTTAACGGAGGACCAAAACTCCAGGGTCGTTCGTTCTAGTGGGCCACCCCGCAAATATCAACACCGTTAAGCTTGGCCTTTTGCACGCTGACGGCGTTAGGAAAATCCTCATTTGGCTAAGGCCAGACTCCGGTTTACCGGCCTTGTCAGTGCACAAAATTCCGGCGCTTACCCGTATCGCTACCTACGGGTTGATTCACTAGGCTTTACTATTATCCGACTAAATTTATAGCAAACCCATGGTGCCACGTAACGACAATATTCTGATCGGCCTAGTAGTATCCTTGCTGGTGCCATTTGGTTCCTATTTTCTGCTGTTGGAAGCGCAAGATTTTTTCGCTGAAAGTGCCGGCCGGCCCATCATTTTTGAACAGCGGACCGTGGCGCTTATCGCCATCTGCCTCAATGTGATGCCACTCAATTTTTTCCGGAAAGTCTACCGCAACAGGAGCCTGCGTGGCCTTGCTACCGGGACGATGATACTGGCCCTAACCTGGTTTTTTTGGTTTGGTAGAGCACTGCTTTAGTTCCGAGTTGAACGCTCGGAGTACCTCGCTTGGGAACTAAAGGTGTCGAAGCAGGCGATCAATTAGCCCATTAGTGTCGATTTAGCCGCTCAAATCAATGAAATATTGGTTTTTTCACCTTTAGTTCCCGAGAGCACTTTATCTTCGCGGCGAAATAAAATGACCATAGATTGAAGTCGCAAACGTGCGACTGCCGCCGGTTCTACAAGCGGACCACCGGCGGGAAGAAGATACCTCCCTGCGCTTCGGCGCATTTTCGGCACTTCAGTCGATTCTCCCTCCCCCTTCAAGGCTGTTTTATATTCCTGTCATTGCGCAGTCGCTTCTCTATGTTTTTTAGGGCGCGGCCGCAGGTGCAGTGAAAGGTATATAAGAAGCAGGGTGGTTCGCTCCGCCTTTTCTTCCTTACCCCTTTCTATCTTTACTTTGAATATCTAACCTAAGTCATATATAACCATGGGTAATAAGACCCCAATGACGGTAAGCTTCGAATTGCCAAACGGGCGCGAAGTCACCATCGAAACCGGAAAACTGGCCACGCAGGCCGACGGTTCAGTAGTAGTAAAGTGTGGTAAAACCATGCTTTTCTGTTCAGTAGTTTCCGCTCACAGCGTACGCGAAGGCCAGGCCTTCTTTCCGCTGAGCGTTGATTACCAGGAGAAATTTGCGGCCGCAGGCCGCATTCCCGGTAACTTCTTCCGCCGTGAGACTCGCCTCAACGACTACGAAATCCTCATCAGTCGCATTGTTGACCGTGCCATTCGTCCGCTCTTCCCGAAGGGCTACATGTTCGATACGCAGGTCATCATCAACCTGATCTCCCTCGATCCGGAAGTAATGCCCGATGCCCTCGCCGGCCTCGCTGCATCTGCCGCATTGATGGTGTCCGACATTCCTTTTGCCGGGCCGATCTCCGAATGCCGCGTAGCGCGCATCGATGGCGAATACATCGTCAACCCAGAACGCTCCGTCCTGAAGGATGCTGACCTCGACCTCATCGTTGCGGCCGACGCCGACAACATCATGATGGTGGAAGGTGAAGGCAAAGAGGTGGACGAAAAGTCCATCATCGAAGCACTCAAAGTTGGCCACGAAGCCATCAAGACGATGTGTAAGGCCCAGCTTGAGCTCCGCGCTATGGTGAATCCTACTCCTCGCGAAGTCGACATCCCCGGCGTTGACGACGATATCCTCAGCTACGTTGAGGGTAAGGTGAAAGCCGCCGTCGAATCCGTCGCTCGTGGTGCCCTCAACAAGCAGCAGCGTAAAGACGCCTTCAAGAAAGTGAAGACGGACTACAAAGCCGCCGTACTCGAAGAGAAAGGCGAAGAATGGCAGAAAGCCAACAAGTCGCAGCTCAGTGCTGCTTACGATAAGGTTCAGAAGAAGACCATTCGTGGTCTGATGCTCAACGAAAGCGTTCGTCTCGACGGCCGTAAGTTTGATCAGGTACGGGACATCTGGACGGAAATCGACTACCTGCCTTCTGCGCACGGTTCTGCGATCTTCAACCGTGGTGAGACCCAGGCACTGACCAGCCTTACCCTCGGTACTAAGACCGACAAGCAGATGGTCGATGTGGCCTACGAAAACAGCTTCGCTGACTTCATTCTGCACTACAACTTCCCCGCTTACTCTGTTGGTGAGACGAAGCCGATGCGCGGCCCTGGCCGTCGCGAAGTTGGCCACGCCAACCTAGCTCATCGTTCTATCCGTCAGGTACTGCCCGACGAGATGACCCACACCATCCGCATCGTTTCTGACATCATGGAATCTAACGGTTCCAGTTCTATGGCCACCGTCTGTGCTGGTTCCATGGCCCTGATGGATGGCGGTGTGAAACTCAAGCGCGCCGTAGCCGGTATCGCGATGGGTATGGTCGCTGAAGGTGGCAAGATTGCTATCCTCTCCGATATCCTCGGCGACGAAGATGCCCTCGGTGATATGGACTTCAAACTGACGGGTACCGAGAACGGTATTACCGCCTGCCAGATGGACATCAAGATCGACGGCCTCCCTTACGAGCAACTCGAACAAGCATTGGAGCAGGCCCGCGCTGGCCGTCTCCACATCCTCGGTGAAATGGCCAAGACTATTGGCAAGCCGAACGATGACCTCAAGCCACACGCTCCAAGGATCGTGAAGCTGATCATTGAGAAGTCTTACATCGGTGCCGTAATCGGACCTGGTGGCAAGATCATCCAGGAGCTGCAGGAAATGACTGGCACGAACATCAACATCGACGAAGTCGATGGTAAAGGCCACATCTCCATTGCCTCTAACGACAAAGCTGCGATCGATGACGCCGTTGCCCGGATCAAGAAAATCACCTTTACCCCTGAGGTAGGTGGTGTTTACACCGGTACCGTGAAGACCATCATGCCTTACGGCGTGTTTGTTGGCTTCGAAGGCGGTAAAGACGGTCTGCTGCACGTCTCAGAAATGAGTCACAGCCGCATCGACAACGTAGAAGATGCCTTCAGCGAAGGCGACGAGGTTACCTTCAAGATCGTCGATATCGACGAACGTACCGGTAAGCTTCGCCTCAGCCGCAAAGCCATCATGCCGCGTGCCGATGGCACCATCGCTACCGACGAGGAGCTCGAAGAAGAGCGCACCGCCGCTAAGGATCGTCCACGCCGTGACCGTGGAGACCGTGGTGATCGTGGAGACCGCCGTGGTGGTGGTGGCCGTGATCGTCGTGATCGCCGCGACTAGATTTAATGGGCTTTTGGCCTGTTGAAGATTACAAAATTGGGAACGCCCAGTGGCTTTATGGCTGCTGGGCGTTTTCTTTTTTTGGCGCGGCCGCAGGTGCCCCGGTCGCAGCTGTCTCCGACAGCCAGCTCTTCAGCTGAGCGGGAAGTAGACTCTCTTTACCGCCGGATACCGCTGGTTCCCCTAGCGCTCGTCTGCCGAATTCTTTTCAGCGCTTAGCGTAGCCGGCGATGAAGAGTTTGTCTGCTGAGTTTGGTGGGGAAGAAAATGGCTTCCCCTAGTGTTCTCTAGTCCCTTAGGGACGCCGTATAAATAACTTACTGGTTTTTGACCTGACGCTTTTGTTCTCACCGCGCTTAAAAATCCTTTGCATAGCCTCAGTTACGGAAATTATTTTTAGGTGCAGTGAGGGCAAAATAAGACGGTCAAAAGGCGTAAGTTATTTGTACGGCGTCCCTTAGTCGCGAACTGTTGTTCGGCTATCCCAGGCCAAAAGGAAGTACTTATTTAATCCCCATCCCTTAGCGACGAAATCTGCCTTAATCAACGATTCAAAAAATAGTCCCCGCCAGGCTACCAACGAAATATGTCCAAACCCCTACCTTCGTCCCATGTCCGAAGACGCCTCCATCTCCATCAACAAATTTATTGCCGCAACCGGCTTGTGCTCCCGTCGGGAAGCAGATAAACTGCTCGACGCTGGCCGGGTAACCCTCAACGGCAAAGTTGCCCGGAAAGGTAACCGTGTAGAGGACGGAGATAACGTAACAGTAAACGGTAAATCCCTCACCGAAAAACCAACCGCCGTCTACCTGGCCCTACACAAGCCTCCCGGCATCACCTGTACCACCGATCAGCGGGACAAGACGAACATCATCGACTTCCTCAACTACCCCGAACGCATCTTCCCCATCGGCCGGCTGGACAAACCATCGACCGGCCTCATCCTGCTGACCAACGATGGCGACATCGTCAATAAGATCTTACGGGTAGAAAACGCCCACGATAAGGAGTACATCGTTACGGTGGACAAGCCCATCAACCGGGAATTCGTCAAGCGGATGTCCGGAGGGCTGCCCATCCTGGACACCGTCACCAAACGTTGTGAGGTGGAAAAACTAGGGAAGCACCGTTTCCGCATCATCCTCACCCAGGGCCTCAACCGGCAGATTCGTCGGATGTGTGAATACCTTGGCTTCGAGGTCCTGACCCTGAAGCGTATCCGCATCATGAACGTCCGGCTGGATGACCTGCCGGTGGGGGAGTGGCGGGAGCTGCGGGAGGATGAGTTGGAGGTGCTGATAGTTAGTAGTAAGTAGTGGGTAGTTCGTAGTGCTGCCGCAAGAAGACGCTCGCTGCGCTCGTTGAAATCTGGAATGGTAGGTGCTATTATTTGCACTGCTTATCCGTTTGTAAACGCATATAAGCGTGAGTATGCGTATAAAATGCTTTTGCGAAGATCTCCTTTCCCGTTCCTTGCAGGAAAGGACGACAAATGGCCAATTCAGGATTTCGCTCCCTCCTTGCTTATCAGAAAAGTTTTTCATTGGCTTCCTCTATCTGGAGGATGACCAGGTTGTTTCCCAAAGAAGAGCGGTACAGCTTGACGGATCAGATTCGGCGATCTTCCAGGTCCGTTTCCGCCAATTTGGCCGAAGGGCACGGACGTAGAGCTTATCCGAAGCACTTTGTCTCGAAGCTGGCAGATTGCATTTCCGAAAACTACGCAACCCAAGTCTGGCTGGATTTTTCGCTTGATGCCGGATACATCAAGAAGGAAGTACATGAGAAATACATCGAAGCCTCCGAGGAAGTAGGTAAACTCCTTAGCTACATGATTGCGAATCCTGGTAAATTTTTAAAGAGTAGATAAAAAATTACCCGCTAGGAATTACCTACTACCAAGGCCGTAGTCCTATTGCAAAAAAAAACGAGCGTAGCGAGCATCCTCCTGCGGCAGCACTACTCACTACGAACTACCCACTATTGAGCCAAAGGCGCACGAGCGTAGCGAGCACTCCCATGCGGTAGCACTACCTACTACTAACTACCCACTACTGACTATTGAGCTCTTTCCCTACGAATCCCCGGCTTCAACCGCTCTGCCTCCTGAAACGCCAACTCAGCGAGATCTGTTTGCCCCGCGTTGTAGAGCGCAATGGCATAATTCCAGTGAGCTTCGGCATCGTTGGGACGAGCCAGGGAGGCGCGTTGGAAGTAGTCCAGTGCTTGGGCCGTTTGGCCAGATACGCCGGAAGCGACGCCCAACAAACGAAGCGTCTCGTAATCGTTGGGGGCCATCTGTTCTGCGCGGCGGAGGTATCGGAAGGCCGTTTTTAGGTCTCCGCGTTCTTCTCCGGCGGCTTTGCCGGCGGCGGTGAGGGCAATGACGAGGTTGTCCGTAGCAGCTTGGTAACTGTCAGACAGGTCGATGGCCTTATCGTAATCTGTGATGGCGGCGTCGAATTCTTTTAGCAGCAACTGGGCGTTGCCGCGGAGTAGGTAAGCATTTCGGTAGGTCGGGTGGATCTCGATGGCCCGCGTCAGATCAGCTTTGGCGTCGAGGAGCAACTGTTGCTGATTGGGCTGCGCCGTGGAGGGGAGGGATTGGTAACGGTCTACACGGGCACCACCGGCAGCATTCAGCAGTTTAGCGCTGTTGGGTTGCTTGGCCACGTCGGTGGTGAACAGGGTGAAGTTGTCGGCCCAAGCGGGGTTCCGGGCAAGAGTAAGGCTGGAAAACAGCAGCACCATGACCGGGATGATCCAGGCAACGGTTCCGTTGAACTTTCGGGTCAACCCAACCAGTAAAGCCGTCAGCGCAATGGCCCAACCCAGGGAAGGCATAAAGAGGAAGCGTTCGGACATATTGGTGCCGACACTGAAAAAGACGTTACTAACGATCGATAAAGAGGCCAGATAAATCAGGATGCCCAGCGCGATGAAGCGCTGGGTCCGCCATTTCAAGATGGCGTAAACGGCCAGCCCAACGTGCAGGAACAGGCCTAACCACGGGGTAATCGTAGCCCAACTCATGATGGGAATGGCACGGGGGTAATAGTCGTGCACAAGATCGGTGGGCACGAACAAGAGCCGCAGGTATTCCCACAGCGTATGCATCACGGTGGCCAGCCTGTCGCTGGAAGAAATGTCGACCCAAACACCGTTTTGTAACTCCAGGAACGGGTTGTTCATCAGCTCGCGGACGGGGTCCCCCAGCGAAAGACCGATGACGGCGGAACGCAGGGCCAGGAAAGCTGCCACGCCAATGACAGCGGGTAGAAAGTATTTTAGTCGGCCCTTTACTTCTTCCTTGCTGCTGAACAACAGCAGTACCACCGGAATGACGGCCAGGAAAGTGATGGCGTTTTCCTTAGCAAGGCTGCCCAGGAAAACCAACCCTGCACCTGCGACCGCGCCCAGAAAATGCGCCCGCTCGGCTGCCCGAAAAATCAGCCAGGTCCCCCCGAGGGCACCCAATAGCGCCATGATCTCATCCCGGCCTTTGATGTTGGCCACCGCTTCGGTATGCAAAGGGTGCGCTGCAAATAAGGCCGCGACGCCAAAGGCAAACCACCACGGCAAACGCTCCTGCGTTTTGGCCAGATCGCGCACGAAGCCGAAGATGACCAGGACCAGGGCACCGTACCAGAGTACATTAAGTAGGTGAGAGAGGAACGGCCCGTTATTGATCTGTTGCTCCAGCGCGAACATGGCCGGAGTAAGCGGGCGATAACGGCCACCAGCGACCAGGTTGGCCTTGCCTTCGTCCATGAAAAAGCCATAAAAAGTGTCGTGGCTGAACAGCTCCCCCCAGCCAGCAACGCCCTTTTGGACAATCTCGTTATCTGTAATAACGATGGCGTCATCTAGCGCAAAGTCATGACCCAACGTATTGGCGTAGATCAGGAAGGACAGCGCGAATAGCGCAATTAACTGCAAACGAGGTTTGCGATACCAGAGGAGGGTAGTGATCGGCGCTTTTTTCGGTTGAGGTTGCTTGCGCTTGTTTTTTGCCATGGGGTGAAAGTACGGAACCGTGGGAATTGTGGGGCTGTCCATGTAGGATTTTCGCTTCGCTCCATGTTGCAGGCCAGTCGCTACGCTCCTTGTTGCAGACACCTGCGTGCAGCTA
>JBLHRW010000200.1:0-8975 GCA_047626445.1 Neolewinella sp. | reverse complement strand
GCGATACTTGATATGCAGTTGAGCTACCGCGTATGGTCGCTCGCTTCGATCGTTATGGAGACAATTCCTTCCTGTAACCTGCAATCAAAACGAAGGGTTCTCTCGCTACGGTAGCCGCCCCTCTGAGGCAGTGGCTGCTACTTTGCTCCTTAAAACCCTTCCTGGCACCTGCGGCCGCGCCGTATTAGTCGAATAGCCGGTAGTACCGCCTCTTTTCACTTTGTGTAGTCCTTATTACCTGAATAATCCTAGTGGTTACTTCCAGCACCTGCAACGTGCATTCAGAAAAAAAACCCATCTTGCTCCATGCTTACTAGATTCTTCTGCTTCCTGCTCCTGCTCCTTGGTTTTGGCTGTACAACGCCGGATACCGCTTTGCCACCTGCGCCGCCTAACATAGTAATTGTCTTTACCGATGATCAGGGATACGGAGATCTGGGCAGCTACGGTGGCGATCATGTCACGACCCCAGCCCTGGATCAACTGGCGGCAGAAGGTACCCGTTTTACCCACTTCCGGGTGGCGCAGGCAGTTTGTTCGGCCAGTCGGGCGGCCTTGCTGACGGGCTGCTACCCCAACCGAGTGGGCATCCGTGCGGCACTAGGCCCCGGAGCGGCTAACGGGATTCGGGCTGAAGAGACGACCCTGGCGGAGATGCTGGGAGCACGCGGTTACCAGACCGCGATGGTCGGCAAGTGGCACCTGGGGGACAAGGGGAAGTTTTTACCCACCCAGCATGGTTTCGATTCCTACTACGGCGTACCCTACAGCCACGATATGTGGAGCAGTCATCCCGTACCACATATGCGGCAGTACTTCCCCGATAAGGTCCCGCTGTTCCGCGATACGATGCTGCTCGACAGCTTGCTCGATTTTACTACCCTTACCCGGGACTATAACGAGGAAGCCTTAAAGGTCATCCGTCAGCATAATGCTGACGACGGATCGCTATTCCTCTACCTGGCCCACTCCCTGCCTCACGTTCCACTTTACGAAGACCCCAGCTACGGCCCGGCAACAGGAAAAGGCCTCTACGCCGATGTGATTGGGGAAATTGACCACGGCGTGGCTGAAATTCGCCTCGCGCTGGCAGAGAACGGAATGGCTGAAAATACCCTGATCATATATTCTTCCGATAACGGACCTTGGCTAAGCTACGGTGGCCACGCTGGCCGCAGCGGTGGCTTGCGAGAGGGCAAGGCGACAAGCTTCGAGGGAGGTGTGCGCGTGCCCCTGATCACTTACCTGCCAGGGAGTACCGCCGCCGGAAAAGTGAGTGATGCGCCCTTGATGAGCATCGACTTGCTCCCCAGCTTGGCCACCCTGACCGGCGCTACGCTCCCCGAAAATTACCTGGATGGAAATGACCGGTTGGATGATTTCCTAGGTAAGACGACTGGTGCCAGCCCCGACCCGTATCCGATTTATTGGCTGGATGGACTGGACGCCATCATCAGCGCCAGCGGCCGCTGGAAATTACACTTCCCCCACAAATACCCAACCCTGCCGGCAGATCAGCCCATCACCAACGACGGATACCCCGTTAGTTACCGGACAGACAGCATCGGCTTGAGTTTATTCGACTTACACAGTGATCCTAAAGAACAGGAAAATGTGCTGGCCGCATGGCCGGATACGGTCGCACAACTGACGTCCTTTGCCCAAGGGTACCGGGAAGCCATCGGTGACAGCCATACGAAGACGGAAGGCAAGGAAGTTCGGCGGTGATGGGAGGTTAGCTCGCTGCGCTCGAGAGGATAGAGATATGTGATTTTTGATTGGGCTACCGCATGTGGCAGTTCGCTTCGCTCGTTTCCGTCATTTTATTTTAAAAAAATGCCAGGTAAATTTTGCTGGATTGCCTCCGGCAATTTTTTACTGACTACCGACTACCGACTAACTTCCCCCACCAGGCCACGTTTCAATCCCTAAACGTGTCTTACCTTTGAAATACTGGTAGATTGCCGATGCTAAGCATGAAAGAAAAGGAACTGATCGAAGGCGCCCTGCGGGGCGAGGAAGCCGCTTCACGCGCGCTGTTCGAGCGGTACGCCCCAATGTTGATGGGGGTGTGCCAACGGTACTGCCGTACCCAGGCGGAGGCAGAAGATGTGCTGCAAGACAGTTTCATTCGCCTATTTGATAAACTACCTAAATACGGTTTTCAGGGATCGTTCGCGGGCTGGGCCCGCCGCCTTACGGTCAACGTAGCACTGAAAACTTATCAGCGAAAGCGGTTTCAACTGGAGCAATCCGGCCTGGAAAACATCCCTGAAAGAGGAGGCGCTCCCACGGCCTACGCCGAGCTGGGCGAAAAAGAACTATTAGAAATGGTGAAGGCACTGCCCGATGGATACCGGTTGGTGTTTAACCTTTATGCCATTGAAGGTTACAGCCATAAAGAGATTGCCGAACAACTTGGCATTCAGGAAGCAAGCTCCCGGTCCCAGTTGCTCAAGGCACGGAAAGTGCTGCAACGGCAAATCGAAATCCGCCAACGCATCGCCATATGAATCCGATCGACGATCTTTTTCGGGAAGGCCTTAGTGGCCACGCTGGCCAAGTGCCAACGGATATGTGGACGCGCATTAACGCGGGTAAAACGCCCGTTGCCCCCATTGGGGAAGGCATCGATGAGCTATTTGCCGGTAAACTCGCCGATCGAGCGGGTGAAGTACCTACAGATATGTGGGCGCGTATTGCCGCAGTTGGCGCTACTACGGTGCCAGAGGGTGTGGATATAGATCAGACTTTTGCGGACAAGCTAAGAGAGGCCGAAGGGGAAATTCCTGCCGGCATGTGGCACCGTATTTGGCAGGCCACCGCGGCTCCGGCCGTTTACACTTACCGCCGTTGGTTGTTCGCTGGGCTTGCGGCTTTACTATTGTTGAGCGGTGTTGCCTGGTGGCAATTGGCGGGGGATGTCGTGCCAGTTGAAGAACTACCGGTACCGACGGAAGTCGAAGTGGCGGCCAATGAAGGCGCCATGGCCGACCTTTCTACTGATGATCAAGCCACATTGGCAACGGACCAAACTGAAAATTTGATTCCTGGCGAGCGTGAAGCCAGCGTTACAGTAGTGGCGCAATCAGGCGCGAACGCAGGTGCAACAACAGGTGTAAAAGCAAAGGAAGCAACACCCTTAGTTCCTCAAGCAGCGGATGAAGTAACAGTAGGTGAACCTGCCCAGGCAAAACGGCCAACGATAGCAGTGCGCCAAGCCGCAACATCAGACCAAGATGAAGCGCTGCCAGTGAAGATGATTCCGGTAGCCAATACGGTTCCGGTAGCGAATGCCGCTGAGGCGGCGACCGCTACTCACATGGAAGGCATCACCGTCGGAACCCAGGCGCTTTCCTCCCGGTCTCTGGCGCTTTTACCACTTGAAGAGGCCTACCCTGAAATTAAGCGTCGACACCGCGTCAAGCCATTGGAAAATAGCAGTTTTAGAGCAGCTCCCCGGCACCGTTTTCAAACCGAGTTTCTTTTTGGTGTCGCTTATGCCAACCAAGACTTCTCCGTGGCTGACGAGGCAAATCGCCTGTTACTAAGTGCCCGAGAGGTTAGTGAATACCCCGAAGCGAGTTACCAGGTAACCCTACGCACTAATTACCGAATAGGCGAACATCTTTTGTTGACTGGCGGATTTACCTATACAGAAATCCGTAATCAGCTGGAATACCAACAGGTTTTTAATGGTCTGTCAACGGATGTAAGAATCAACAATAGCATCCGACTGCTGGAGGCACCACTGTTGCTAGGCTACCGCTTACCCGGCCGCCGGCTACACGTAGCGCTTAATGCTGGTCCGGTCATCAACCTGTCCACTTCCGCCCGCGGTCGCTTCCTGAGCCCCGATGCGCCACAACCGCTTGACCTGGCGACTGATGGGAATTACCGTCGGCACATTGGTGTTGGTCTGATGACCTCACTGTCCACTACCTACCGGATTGGAGATAAAGAGCCTTTTCTCCTGGTTGTAGAACCCTTTTTCAAAACTTACCCAGGAGCATTTACCGTCAAGGGCGCCCCGCTCCGGGAGAAGTACTGGGTAGCTGGCTTACAGCTGGGAATACGTAAGGAGTTTTAGTGGATAGCTGACAGGGAGTCAACCTATCTATGTGCAGTTCGTTCTGCGCGCAGCGGAATGGTATGAATTGGATATGCGGGAGTAATGATTACATTGTGGGCGAAGTCATAATTTTTTTGCTCTCATATATCATAAATAGCTCGCGGGTATGCGTACATCAATCCTCTTCCTCACGCTGCTCTGTAGCCTGCTGGTCACCACACTTTTTGCACAACCCCAACCAGCACTTCGCCAGTCTACTATTCCGACGCTGGCCCTTCCGGCCCTGAACAACGACCGGCTGCTCACCCTGGAACTTGAAGCCCGCCGGCCTGACCGCGCTCCGCGCTTCGCCGAAACACGGTCGGTAGACGTCCGGCCAACCACCCACGGTACCTGGACGATAAACAGTGAAGGCCTCGCCTCCTGGAAGCTGCGCGTTAGTAGCCCAACAGCCAAGTCAATCAACCTCGGATTTACTGAATACTGGATGCCCGCCGGAGGTGAACTCTACCTCCACAGCGGTAGAAAAGATAACTGGAAGGTACTCGGCCCCTTCACGCCTGCCGACAACGAGGTCCACAACCAACTATGGACACCGGTCTTCCCCGGCGACGAAGTCATCGTGGAGGTCATCCTCCCGGCCGAAGAACAGGCTAACCTCCGCCTAAGGCTCACCGATGTGAACCACGATTTCCTCGGCTTCACCGAACCAGCAAAGTTCCTCTCCGGCTCCTGTAATCTCGACGTCGTCTGCGGCGCAGGGGACGGCTGGGAGATCGTCGATAAATACCGTGACATCATCCGCTCGGTCGTGGTGTATAGCAGGGGCGGGGGTACTTTTTGTACTGGTTTTTTGGTGAACAATACGCTGCAGGACGGTACGCCTTATTTTATGACCGCAGCCCACTGTGGCATGAACGCTGGTAATGCAGCTTCACTGGTGACCTACTACAACTTCGAAAACTCCACCTGCCGCCAGCCGGACTCCGGAGCGAGTGGCGGCGGTGGCGACGGCGTGCTTGGCGTGAACAATACCGGCGCAGTTTTCCGGGCCGGGAACCCCGCAAGTGATATGACGCTCCTGGAACTGGACGATCCCATCCCCGTCGCCGCCAACGCCTTTCTTGCCGGTTGGGACAATACTTACATCGTTCCCACCGATACCGTTATCGCTATCCATCACCCGAGTACAGACGAAAAACGCATCACTTTTACCTTTCAGCAAACGTTCTTTACCAACGGTTTTAACGGGCCGGCGGATGCCGCGGGCACCCACCTTGAAGTCCCCGACTGGGACATCGGGACAACCGAACCCGGTTCTTCCGGCTCACCGGTATTCGACCGCTTTCACCGCGTACGGGGGCAGTTGCACGGCGGCCAGGCCGCCTGTGGCAATAATGCTTACGATACCTACGGTGCAATTGCCCACAGCTGGGAAGGCGGAGGTACTTCCGCTACCCGCTTGCGCGACTGGCTGGACCCAGGTAACACTGGTGTGACCGCTATTGACGGCATCGATGTAAACGAACCACCAGCCTCTCTCGCTGGCTCACCTCTATCTCAAGATGCTTGTGGTACTGAAGAGGTGGTGTATTCACTCACTATAGGTAGTGGCTTTGCTGGGGACGTTGCCCTTTCTATCGAAGACTTACCCACGGGGCTCAGTGCCTCTTATTCCAGTAACCCCGCAGCACCGGGCAGCACCGTAAACTTAACGATCTCCTCCAATTCGCCCATGATCGGTGCCTTCAACTTCAACGTGACGGCCGCCGACGGAGAAAACTCGGACCTGGCTCCTCTCTCTTTGAACCTGGTCGTTGCCGCACCTCCAGCTCCTTCCGCAGTTGCTCCGGCTGATAATGAATCGAATGTTTCCCTCTTCCCAACCCTGAACTGGACCGGTACGGGGGCAGGCAATTACGAGTACCAGCTTGCGCTCGACGCTGGAATGACCAACATCGTTGCTGACGGTACGACGGGTACGGACGAATTTACCCCCGGCAGCCAGTTAGACCAATGGACTATCCACTACTGGCGCGTTCGGGAAATGAATAGTTGCGGCACTGGTCCCTGGTCAACGACTAGTGAGTTTACCACGCTGGTACTTGCTTGCGGCGGGCCTCAGCAGAGTACAAATGTTCCCGTTACCCTATCCAGCGCCGGAGCGCCAACTTCTACTTCCACCCTGATATTAAACCAGATCGATCCGATAGAATCTATTGAAATCAGCCTTGATATTACCCACTCCTGGGCGGGAGACATGCGCATCAGCTTACAGGCCCCAGACGGAGAAAGCGTTGTTTTGGTTGATCGGATGGGGGTGCCGGCTTCCGGTTTTGGCTGCAGTGGTGATGACCTCGTGCTGACCTTTAGCGACCAGGCTACAAGCACCGCCGCAGACCTCGAAGGAACCTGTGGTAACCTACCTGCGGCCAGCGGCTCCTACCAGCCGGTTGAAGCCTTATCGGCCTTTATCGGTGGGGCCGGTAATGGTACCTGGACACTCGTTATTGAAGACTTTGTCGGTGACGATGGGGGCAGCCTTAACGAATGGTCCATGGCGGTCTGTATTGCCAACTCTTCCCTCCCCGCTGAGCTGCTTGGCTTTACCGGAACGGCGAAAGCGTGCAGTTATGCGCTTAATTGGTCCGTCGCCAGAGAAGAAAACTTCAGCCACTACGAAGTGGAGAAGAGTACCGACGGAAGGTCCTTCACGACCTTCTCCCGCGTAGAAGGTGGTCGCCGAGACTACACCCTGATGGATGAATTCGCAAAAGGACAGGCTTACTATCGCCTTAAGATGGTGGACCTGGATGGCACTTACGCTTACTCCAACCTGCTTGCTGCAGAAACGGAGTGTGGCCGAAATAGCCTGATTTCGCTCTATCCTAATCCCGTGGGTAATTTCCGGACGCTGCAACTTGACTTTGCCGAGCCGCTAAGTAACGAAACGACTTTTACCGTTTTCGGGGCTGATGGTAGGAAACTGTTGGACCGTGCTGCTGCTGTAAATGCAGGACGGACGGCTTTACTAAAAGTTGGCGATCTGCCAGCCGGTACGTACTTCCTCCGGGTGGTTTCTGGCGGCCAGGCCGAAGTTCGCTCTTTCGTAGTGATGTAGCGCTGGTCGGGCCGTTCGCTGCGCGGTAGCCTATCAATCTGCCAAGCGCGAAGCGCGTCTACCACGGAGCCGATACCTAGGAACATGTCGGGGTAGCTGGTCCGGCAATGCTCGGCCAGCGCGTCGAATACCTTATACGCTCCGATTCCGCGGTTGGTGAATTCGAAACTGCGAAGACTGCCGGCGTAGCAGGCGTCGACTTCTTTCTTGGCTTTGTCAATGTCGGCAACGTAAGCAAGCGGCACCATGGCCTGATCAAGAGTGGTTTGGTATACTTTTAGGCGCATCAAGATTCGTTTGTGTGTTGAGCTGACAAAGTTAGCTTAATGCCGGGGCATAATTAGGGGGAATAACCGTTCTTAAAGCGTGCGAAATTTTACCTGTTTCCGCTTTGTACCTTCGCCAATAACAAATCTTGCTACGATGCTACGTTTTCCCGGGCTGCTATTGCTCTTCACGTTATCCTTTGCCTGCTCCACCACCAAATCCAAGGCACCTGCGGCCGCGCCCCCTACTGCGGAACTGGAAGCCCTGGAAAAAGCCATGACGGGCAGCTTCAGTAGCTCCATGCAGGCTGCGGCCAACGAAAACTACAATAATATTGTCCTGCACATGGAGCCGATTTGGACGGACCAGCCAGGCAGCTACCTCTACGTAGAGCAGGCCGTGGCCTCCGACCCCACGAAGCCGTACCGCCAGCGGGTGTACGTGCTGGAGCAAAAGGGAAAGAAGAAATTCATCAGCAGTGTGTATGAGCTGCCGGAGCCGGAGCGCTTTGTCGGTGCCTACAAGCAACCGCAAATGCTGGACGTGCTGAAGCCAACAGATCTGATCGTACGGGAAGGCTGCGCCGTCTACCTAAAGCAAACCGAACCGGGGATGTACCGGGGCAATACCAAAAAAGACAAATGTAAAAGCACACTGCAGGGAGTAAGCTATGCCACCAGCCGGGTGTCGATCGCCGGTTCTTTCGTCCAAAGCTGGGACCAGGGCTTTGACGCTGAAGGGGAGCAGGTTTTGGGGGCTACTGAGGGGGGGTATATGTTTTTTCGAGAATAGTATAGTAGTCAAAGAGTCAGATAGTGGCTACCGCAAGTACTGTTCGCTGCGCTGTGCCTGCTTGTCTTAGGGCGAACGAGCGCAGCGAAGAGAGTGGAAACAGCGGCAGTTACTACTTGACTATACGACTACTTGACTATCTGACTACCTCTTCGTACCTTTGCAGCCGCAAATTTTGCTTTACCCGATCCATGAGATCTTAAAAGGCTTTTTCATTATGCCAGTATACATGCCAAAGGAGAAGAAGGAAGAAATCTTCGCCGAATACGGTGGCTCTGCCACTAACACCGGTTCTACCGAGGGCCAAATTGCCCTGTTCACGTTCCGTATCCAGGAACTGAGCGACCACCTCCAGCGTCACCGCAAAGACCACAGCAGCCGTAAGGCACTGCTGAGCCTGGTAGGCCAGCGTCGTCGTCACCTTGCGTACCTGCAGAAGCAGGACCTTCAAGGTTACCGTGCGCTGATCGCTAAGTTGGGTATCCGTAAGTAATCGGATAACTCGATAACCGGAAATAAAAGCCTCTTTCACAGAAATGTGGAAGGGGCTTTTTGTTTTCGGGAAGGATAATATCAGGCTAGCCGAGGGTTGTGATTACGTCCATACATGGAAGTCAGGTAAGTAGTGTTTCGGCCCCCTAATAGATCAGACTCGATTACAGTTCTAAACTGTAATTTTAACCATGTCAAAACGCAAATTCACCACCGAGGACAAGCTTAAAC
>JBLHRW010000199.1:0-8989 GCA_047626445.1 Neolewinella sp. | reverse complement strand
AGCCTCTGGCAACCCCTGCAACGCGAGCGCAAGCGAGCCTCTGGCAACCCCTGCAACGCGAGCGCAAGCGAGCCTCTTGCAACCCCTGCAACGCGAGCGCAAGCGAGCCTCTTGCAACCCCTGCAACCCCTTCACTTATGATGTACTCCCCCACCCTCTTCAAGGATAAAGTTGCCCTAGTCACCGGCGGCAGATCCGGTATCGGTTACGGCATTGCCGAACATTTGCTAAAGCTCGGCGCTAAAGTCATCATCTGTGCCCGCAAAGCGGAACCGTTGGCTACGGCCGCTGCTCAATTGTCTGAACTGGGCACCTGCGTGCATCGCCCTTGTGATATTCGGGAAAGTGATCAGGTGGAAGCACTTGCTGACCTGATCGAGACCGAATTCGGCAGGCTGGACATTCTGGTCAATAATGCCGGCGGACAGTTCCCCAGCCTTGCCCGCCACATATCGGATAACGGCTGGAAGGCTGTCATCAACACCAACGTTAATGGCACCTTTTTTATGACCCGGATCATGGCCAATCGGTTCTTCATCCCGCAAAAGGAGGGGACTATTGTGAACATCATCGTCAACCATTACCGGGGTTTTCCCGGCATGGCACACACCGGCGCTGCCCGTGCTGCGGTAGAAAACCTAACCAAGACCCTCGCGCAAGAATGGGCAACCTATAACATCAGGCTCAACTGCGTTGCCCCCGGCACCATCATCTCCTCTGGCCTCGACACGTATGCTGAGCCCGTCAAGGCCCTGCTCGACCAGATGAAAGAAGACAACCTGATGAAACGCCACGGAACGATCGAAGACGTGTCCAACGCCGTACTGTTCCTCGCCAGCCCCCTTTCAGCTTACACCAGTGGCACGACCCTCTACGTAGACGGATTAGACCACCTGCACTCGAACCGGATGCGGATGGTGGATGCGTTTAGGTAGTTTAGGAACTAGGTAGCTAGAAACTAGGAGCTAGATAGCTAGGAGCTAGGCCCTCTGACAACTTGACAACCCGATATCTGATACCTTGACAACTCGAAAACCTAACCATGCAAACGACCACCTCCAACCACATTGCTACCCTGACTTTCGGCGCTCCCGAGCGGGCAAATTCCCTCGACGAAGCCGCCTGGGCCGCCATGCGGGAGGCCTTCAACGCTGCGGACGCCAACCCCGACGTTCACGTCATCATCCTGACGGGTGAAGGAAAACACTTTTGTGCCGGCATGGACCTGGCGGTACTGGGCAGCCTGCAGCATCGCATGGCCGGCACGCCGGAAGAAACCCGGAAAGAACTCATTGCCTTCATCGAAGATATTCAAGATTGCATCTCCGCCATCGAGCAATGTCGCAAACCGGTGCTGGCAGCCATCCACGGTGGCTGTATTGGAGGCGGGGTCGACATCGTCACCGCATGTGACATCCGCTATTGCACCGAAGACGCCTATTTCACGGTAAAGGAAGTAGATTTCGGTATAGTGGCCGATATCGGCACCCTGCAACGGCTTCCCCACATCCTGCATCCGGGCATGGTTGCGGAGCTGGCTTTCACCGGCCGTAAAATGTTTGGTCCCGAAGCGATGGCAAACGGTATGGTAAACCGAACTTATCCCGACCGGGAAGCTCTCATCGCCGGTGTAATGGAGATTGCCACGGAAATTGCTGCCAAATCACCCCGGGTCATTGCTGGCATCAAACATAACCTCCTGTATAAGCGGGAGCACGGCACAATGGAGAGTTTGGGGTACATCGCCCGTTTTTCAGCAGATTTACTATTGGAATAACGAGTACAGAATGTGTTATTCCCGTAATTTATTTTCTTGAATCAGTGAAACCGTCTGATTTTTTTGTTTAATATTTTTTTCTTTGACTTTTTTTGTTGCATATTGTGAATTCACCAATAAATCCTCCCACATGTATTCGAAAGAGCGACAAGAATTGAATGAGCGTTTCAAAATAGTTTTTGAAACGCTCAAGAAGCGGAAAGCTGTTATTTTGCATGACCGGGAGGGTCGCGGAATGGGAGATTTTGCCAAACGAGTTCTTGGCAACCGCACTTACGGCCATATTATTAAAGCTTATCTCAATGATCATGACAAACGGTTGATCAGCTATGAACAAGCCCGCAAAATTTGTAGGGAATTTGGCGTCAATCTAAGTTACCTGATAGAAGGAAAGGGATTGCCATTTGGGACCGATATTCCACCGCTTCCCTCAGCGCTGCATTCTGGGGACGCGCCCAACATCTTATACACCACCGAGCTAGCCTTTGCGGGCGCAAGTATCGGTAATGAAGGTTTCGAAGATCAACGGTACATCAGTTTACCCGGCATCAAGGGAGAAGGTCACGTTGCCTTTGATGTTAGTGGCAACTCTATGGAGCCGGTTATTAGTAGTGGCGAACTGGTAGTGTGTCGGAAGCTTGAAGATATTCGTGAGTTAAGGCACAACGAAATCTATGTCATCACCACCAATGGGAAAATCTGGATCAAATACGTCCAGCTAATTACCAATAAAGATCGAGGCATTACGCACCTTCGGCTCATTTCAGAGAACAAGCTTGAACACCAACCTTGGGAGGAAGAAGTCGATCCAGCAATGAAGCTGTTCAAGGTCATCCGTAAGGTGGTAAAGTTCTAAAGGCAACCTCCAACACTTTGTTTTTTACCAGAAATCCCGTAATGATTTCAAGAAAAAAACATAAAATTTAAAGATTTTAAGAGGAAAAGTTGCGAATGCTGTTTAAATTGTTTTAATTTGCTGTTGATACCAATAGATAGTTTATTATGATTACAAGAGATCGCCGCGAGTTGAACGACCGCTTCAAAGAGGTTTTCCATATTCTGGAAGAGCGCGGTGAGATCATCAAGAACGACCGGAACGGCCGTGGTCTTGGTGACTTCGCCAAACGCATCCTCAACAATCGTTCTTACGGGCACATCGTACGTGCCTTCCTTAATGATGACGACAAACGTTGCATCAACTACGAGCAAGCCCGCCGGGTCTGCCACGAGTACAACGTTAACCTCGGCTATTTGCTGGAGGGCGAGGGTACCCCTTTCGGCATGGAGCTGCCCGAGCCGCCTACCGTTACCGGATCCGACGTTCCGCTGAACATCATGTTCACCTCCAAAGAAGCTTTCGCCGGTGCCAGCATCGATACCGACAGCTTTACTACTGAGGACACCGACTTCTTCCGTCTCCCTGGCATCATGGGCTCTGGCTACGTTGCCTTCCCCATCACTGGTAATTCAATGGAGCCCGTCATTAACAACGGTGATGTGGTGATCTGTAAAGAAATTGATGGCATTGGTCAGATTCGGGAGAACCGCATCTACGCCGTGCGCAGCAAGGGCAGCATCTGGATCAAGTACGTTCAGAAAGTACCCGATAATAAAGGACGTATCACCGGCCTCAAGCTCATTTCAGCTAATTACCTCGAGCATGACCCGTGGGTAGAAGAAGTTGAAATGTCGACCAAGCTGTATGAGGTGGTTCGTCGCATCAGCGAAATCTAGTCCCGTAAAGAGTAACCATTAAGGCACTTAGACGCTAAGGAAACACTAATTTTTTTAGTAGCATTCCTCCTGTCTTCTTTTATAATTTTCTTGGTGCCTTAGTGGTTCAAACTACCTGACTTCCCTTAGTGTAGCACTTAATGCCTTAGTGGTTCCTCTTCCGACCTCCTCTAATTAGTGTAGCTCTTAGTGGTTACCTCCCTATCCGTGCACCAACGACCAAGAACCAGAAGGCGGTTCAAAGGATTCCAACCCGCCGTCTTCTTTATTCTGCTGTTTTTTGTTTTGCCTCCCGGCCCGGCACTATGCCTGTGGCCGGGAGCTTGGTTTTGAGGCAGGCTGAAAGTATCAGGTTACAAGTATCAGGTTACAGGATGCCGCCAATCTGCTCAAGGACGGGGGTCAACCCAAATTGTCGCAAAAGGCGATAGCCGCCACGAGCGATAGCGATCAGAGCTTCAGCTCGCAAGAGCTTTGTATCACAGGCCTGCGTTTTAACGCAGGTAAGGACAGCTTCCCTCCAGGGACGACCTTACCCAACAGGACATCGGTGACGCTGTTCCCAGTCTCCTGCCCCAGGTAAAAACACTGGAAGACCGCCGCAGACTTGTCCACCACGTTGCTGATATTTAGCGGCCGGCCGCCGAAGACCAGGCTGACGATAGGTTTCCCCGTTGCCGCCAACGCATCCACCAGTTCGTTTTGCAGCCCAACCAACTCCAGGCTCGGCCGGTCTCCCTTATGGCCTTCTGCCCAGGCTTCCCGGCTGGTGAGTTCGTTACCGCCCAGGGCCAGGATGATGACGTTGACATTACTTACAGCTTCTACCGCAGCTGCAATTCTTAGCCGATCCTCACTATCGGGTACAACAACTACGGGATCAGCGTACCAGCTCCCTGGCTCGGTTACCCTTACGCCGTCAGCGTAAGTGACCAACGTTGTTTTATCTCCGTAGTGGTTTTCCAGACCTTCTTTCACCGTTATAAAATGATGAGGAACATTGCTGTAACCACCCAGCAGTACTTTATCAGCATTCGGGCCAATAATTGCTACCGAACGGACCTCATCGGAAAGAGGGAGAACGCCCTCGTTCTTCAACAGAATCATGCCTTCAGCACCAGCCTGGCGCACAAGGGCATTGCCTGCGTTGGTATTGTCCAGGGCTTTAGTCAGGTCCTGACAGGGGTTATCGAACAATCCCCGGTAATTTTTTTGCCGCAGCATACGGCCGACGGACTGGTTCAAGATTTCCATCTTGAGCAAACCGTCATTGACCGCCTCGACCAGACTGGGGAAGGCCTCCCGGTCCGGCAGTTCGATATCGACGCCAGAAGAAATGGCCAGCACCGCCGCGGCCTTCCAGTCGGGCGCAACTGCGTGGCGTTCGGTAAGCTCTCGCACAGCGTAGTAATCGGAAACAACTGCGCCATCATATGCCCAGGTATCGCGTAAGAGGGTATTCAGCATCCAATCGTTGGCGTGACTGGGAATCCCATTTACTTCGTTATAGCTGGCCATGACGTTCCGGACGTTCCCATTTTTGACGATGTAACGGAAGGGCTGCAGGAAGACTTCCCGCAGGGTACGTTCCGAAATATTGGCGGGTGCGATGTTGTTCCCGCCTTCCGGTTCTCCGTGCCCGGCCATGTGCTTCAGGGTGGCAAAGACCTCTCCCTCATCCCATTTATCGTCGTCTCCCTGAAAGCCGAGTACGGCCTGCAGACCGATCGGGCCCGCCAGGTAGGGATCTTCTCCCAGTGTCTCCTCCACCCTAACTCAGGGACCGTTATTTCTATTTTGGGTCCACCTTGAAATTTATCTCAAAAGAATCTTAAGGCAAAAATATCGATTTCTGCCGTTGGCTGAGTCTATCCAAGACGCCATATGATACTATGCTAGGCTCGGGCACATCAGGTAAAAAAACGCAATACCTGAGGGCGACTGCAAGGGATTTCCCCCTGCACCTGCGTTCGCGCCAAAAAAACAATACCCGCATCCAAGTGCAACTATTCCGCAACCTAGTTACCTCACTAATTGAGGATCAACTATCTTCACATCATGCGCCAAAACAAGACCATTCTTTCGGGTATTCAGCCCACCGGTAAACTTCATTTTGGACGCTATTTCGGCGCTGTGGAGAACTGGAAGCGGTTGCAAACGGATTACGACTGTCTTTATATGGTGGTAAATTACCACGCCATGACCATGCCTTTTACCGCTAAAAAGCTAGCGGAACAGAGCTGGGACTTATGCTTTAACCTGATGGCCTGTGGCATAGCACCAGGAAATATTTTCATCCAGAGCCTGGTGCCGGAACACACCGAACTAAGCTGGATTCTTAATTGCTTCACCAGCTACGGACAGCTTTCCAGAATGACGCAGTTCAAGGACAAGAGCCAACAGAACGACGAAAAAGGTAGCGAAGGCTTTATTTCCGCCGGGCTGTTTACTTACCCCGCCCTGCAGGCGGCCGACATTCTGATTTATAAGGCCGGTCTCGTCCCCGTGGGCAAAGACCAGGAGCAACACCTGGAGCTGACCCGCAACATCGCCCAACGCTTCAATAATTTTGCCGGCAAAGAATTCTTCCCCATCCCCGAGGCCCTCTATACCAAGGTGCCAAAAGTGATGAGTACGGCCGATCCGCTGCGTAAAATGAGTGCCAGCCTGGGCGACAAGCACAACATCGATGTGTTTGCTGACGAAAAGCGTATTCGCAAGCAGATCGGAAGTGCCGTAACTGATTCCACGCCCAATATTCGGATCATCGGTCCCGGTGGGGAACAAGCCCCCATCATCACGAAGCACCTCTTGCTCGAACAGGCCAGCCCCGGTATTGCTAACCTTTTCTCTCTACTCGACGCAAGTGGACGTCAGGAAACCTACGCGTCCCTTAAGCTAGACTATGAGAAAGGAACCCTCCGTTATGCTGACCTCAAACATGAAGTCGCCAACGGTCTCGTAGGCATCTCCACCAGCATCCGCGAACGACTGGCGGAGCTGAAACAAGACAAAAAGGCCATCAAGAACCAGATCAAGCAATCCAGTTTCGATATCCGTAAGCGGGCGCAGGAGACGGTGAAGGAGGTTAAGGAGGTTTGTGGGCTGATGAACGTGAAGTTTTAAGCGAGTTGTCGAGTTGTCAGGTTATCCGTCAACCTAATAACCGGACAACTTGAAAACTCGATACCTTGACAACCCGACATCTTGAAAACCTGACAACTCTCTTCTTTATGACCTACTCCACCGCCATCGCCGAATTAGAAACGCTCCTCGCTCAACTGCAGGAGGTTCCCGCCAACATCGACCAACTGCACGCGCGCGTTGCGCGCGCGGAGGCCGTCATCGCCAGCTGCCGGGCGCAGCTCCGAGGAGTGGAAGAATCTTTGGAGAAGTTGAATCAAGCCACGGAAGAAGGCGGGAATTAGCGTTTAGTCCAACTGCACGACGTCTTCCGTAGCGATAACGGATAACTTCTCCAGTGTTTCTTTTTCAAGCATTTCGGGTAGGCTGGCTAGCGCGGTGCCCAAAGGTGCCTTAAAGTTGATGTAATCCTGAAACAGGATCCCATCAACCACCCGCGGGTTGTAGGCCGAGCGGAAACGGACGCCACCGCCACTGGTCAGATAATCGTAGGCTAGATAGTCGATGCGATGGGTTTCCTGGTTGATCCAGTAGCGGAAGTTATCGTCGTGGTCAACACCACCGCCCTCTTTCTTAAAATTAACCTCGAGTGCATCGTAGCTTTTCCCTTTAACCATGATGGTGCCGTCGTGGTGAAGATTCACCGCCGGATCGGAGAGCTTGTGTGGAAGCGTAGCGAAATAAATCACCGAGTTGAGCCCCTCCGTACCGCTGGCCGTTTCTTTGGTTGTAAGCGTTACTGGTTTGCCGGCGATTTGCCGGGTGAATATCCCGTTGATCAGTTGATCAAACTGGGTAGATCCATCCTTTTTCTGGGTCAGGGTATAGGTGGAATTTCCGCCGTCGTTGTGGAAAGTATAGGTCTTATCCCGAAATACAAACTGATAGTGCGCTGCGTCGTATTTCCCGTCACTGTGCGCCAAAATTACCTGATCAAGGATTTTTTCAGCGGGTGATTTTTCAGGCGCGGCCGCAGGTGCAAAGTCCGTTACAACGGCTTCGGTTGTTTCCCTTACAGCCGATTCACAGGTAGTAAACAGCAGGCAGAGGGACAAAAAGGAGAAAAGCAAAGTTCGCATAGGTTCAAGTTACAGGTTACAAGGTTGCCGGAGGCCGTCGGGCCGCAGGAGGGCGGATGTAGTCCTGCCCGGAGCGGTCGGGCGGCTCGGAGGCAAGCCAGACCGGAGGCAACCATAGAATTGTTACCTCACGGTAACGATTTAATCGACCATTAGGATGACTTTACCCTTCTGGGTACCTTTGCCACCCTTTAAGAACCTATTAGCTCCGAATGACCTGCGTGCCGAAGCCACAAATGGAATCCGTGAGCAAGTTGAGTGAAACGAAGCCATGAACAAAACAGTCCTCATAACCGGTGCCACCGGCGGCATTGGCCTGGCCACCGCTATTGACCTAGCCGGGCGTGGCTATACCGTTATTCTGCACGGCCGTAGCCGTGAAAAAGCGGAGGTCGCCGTTGCCCGTATTCGAGAAATCACCCCAGACGCTGACCTAAAAATCGTGATGGCCGACCTCGGTCAACTGGCGGATATTCACCGCTTAGCGGAGGAAGTGTTAATACACGCACCCACGCTGGACGTATTGGTCAACAATGCCGGAGTATGGAACTCAAAGCAGGAACTTACGGCCGAGGGCATCGAGAAATCTTTTGCCGTCAACCACCTGGCCTCTTTCCTGCTCAGTCACCTCCTGTTACCTGCGCTACGTCGTTCTTCAGACGGACGCATCGTCTGCCTTGCCTCAGATAGCCACCAACAAATTAAGGGGATGTTCTTCGATAACCTTAACCTCGACGGCAACTACCACGGCCTGCGCGCCTACGCGCAGAGTAAGCTGGCCAACGTGCTGTTTTGCTATGAGTTCGATCGCCGTCGTCAGGCAAATGACCCTACCGTCTTTGCCGTACAGCCCGGCTTGGTCCAGACCGACATCGGCCTGAAGGGCAACACCTGGCTCCACAGCCTCGCCTGGAAGGTTCGCCGGCGTATGAGCGGGAATAAAACCCCGGCAGAAGGCGCAGCCACCAGCATCTTCCTGGCCACCGAACCCGGCCTGGCCGATCAATCCGGTTTATACTGGGACAACTGCGCGCCTAAAAAATCCTACTCCAGTTCTTACGATAAGGACGAGGCGCGGATTCTTTGGGAGGTTAGTGAGGGGATGGTGGAAGTTGAGCGGTACTTTTTGTACTAGTGGTCTGTCAATATTGAATTTGTGGGTAAGGTGCTGATGAATTTTGGTGTTGAATGAGGCGAAGGATTCCTTGCATAGCCGTAGCTACGGAAGGAGTTCTTCAACGAAATTCAGCACCAA
>JBLHRW010000198.1:0-8993 GCA_047626445.1 Neolewinella sp. | reverse complement strand
TTCCGGAGCGGTAATATCATCACCGTTAAATACCTGAAGGGTACCATCAATCGTCAAATTCTGAAAGGTTACCACGATGTGGCTCAGCGCGCCACCATCGTTGGAGCAAAGCGTTATCTGTTGCGTTGAACCGTTGCCGGAATGATCGCCAGCGGCACCGCCAGCATCGTAAAATATTCCGGTGCAGGTGTTGATCCGACCTCCCTGGGAAATCCGAATGTTCTGTCCTTGCATGGCTCCTCCAAGTGTAAACAGGGCGAGCAAAATAAAAAGGTAACGAGTGTAGAGCTGAGGCATCAGTGGGATGTTAGGAGAAGTAAATCATGGCACCTGCGTTCGCGCCTGACTAAAAGCCCTGGCAGGAAACGCTTAAGATAATAAAACACAAAGGTAGCCGCCTGCAGGAATAGTCGCGGACAGTTGTGCGACAAAACAGAGAGGCGGCTAGGCGCATGCAAGGAATAGGCATCCTGGTAAGTTTTACGTTACCCGCAGACCAGTTGATTGGTTGATCGTTGAACAATCTTTAGCTAAAAAACGCCGTATAAATAACTTACGCCTTTTGACCGCATTATTTTGCCCTCACCAAATTTAAAAATAATTTCCGTAACTGAGGCTATGCAAAGGATTTGTAAATTCGGTGAGAACAAAAGCGTCAGGTCAAAAACCAGTAAGTTATTTATACGGCGTCCCTAAGCCAGACCGTACCAAACCGTAAAATGCTACATCGGGTGTAACAAAATTCGGATTAGGAACCATCCGGCCTCCTAAAAACAGTCCACCTTACACTTTTCGACTTTAGTCAACGTGGGTATTATATCTTTGGCGCAAAACGTATTTAGTCATGAAAGTATTGGATGGAAAGGCCCTTGCGGCGACAATTAAAGAAGAATTAAAGCTAGAAGTGGATGCCATCCGGCTTGCCGGCGGAAAAATTCCACACTTGGCTGCCGTTCTGGTGGGCGAAGACCCTGCTTCGCAGGTCTACGTTCGAAATAAAGTGCGCAGTTGTGAGAAAGTTGGTTTTCGGTCAAGTTTGATCCGACGAGGAACGGATATTACCCAGGCTGAGCTGCTGGAGATTGTCGATCAGCTCAATAATGATCCTGACGTAGACGGCTTCATCGTCCAGCTTCCCCTGCCCAAGCACTTGGATGAGGATGCCATCAACCTCGCGATTGATCCGAAGAAGGATGTCGACGGCTTCACCCCCGTCAACATTGGCATGATGACGCTGGGATTGCCGGCCTATCTGCCCGCCACGCCCAACGGTATCATGACCATGCTCGATCGCTATGGCATTGAAACCAGCGGTAAAGAAGTGGTGGTGCTGGGCCGCTCCAACATTGTTGGGACGCCCATGAGCATCCTCCTCAGCAGGAAGAGTAACCCCGGAAACGCCACCGTTACGATGTGCCACAGCCGGACAAAGGATATGGAATTCCATACCCGCCGAGCCGATATTCTGGTGGCCGCCATTGGTATCCCGGAAATGGTGACGGCCGACATGGTTAAGGAAGGCGCGGTCATTATCGACGTAGGCATTAATCGGGTAGACGATGCAACAAGGGAACGTGGCTATCGCTTATGCGGCGACGTCGATTATAAAAGCCTGGAAAGCAAAGTCTCCGCCATGACGCCGGTACCGGGTGGGGTAGGGCCGATGACGGTGGTGTCTTTGCTGATGAATACCTTGGCGGCTAGTAAGCGTGCTCTGTAGTCGCTTTGCTCCTTGTTGGAGAAGTCGCTTACGCTCCCGTTGCAGGCCAGTCGCTTTGCTCCTTGTTGCAGGGCGCCTGCTGCGCGTTGCAGCTACCGCGTGAGGCAGCTGCAACCCCTGCAACCCCTGTAGTAGTATCTTCGCCTTTCTAAATGTACACCGAACAAAACATCCGTGGCCTGGCCATAAATTTTCTGCGCCAGCATTATAAGCTTCGTCCCCGTTCGGGAACGAGCGGAACGCAGGTAGTCCATAGACCCCATTATTACGAAGGTGTCACTATTGATGCACGCCTGGCGTACCAAAAGCCAGACCTGAGCTGGTTTACGGCAACGGTAGAGGCTTCCGGTATCGACCAAGCTCATGAGGTGCTGTACCGGGTCAACTACTTCCGGATTGGCGCCCATGCGCTGGTAATTACCATGGCGATCATGGCGCTTTTTTTGGCGGGGACGCAGGTGCAAGGGATAAATTTATGGCAGTCTTATGGACGACCTGGTATTTACTTTTTGTTGCTGAACATATTCCTGGTGCTGTGGGCCGTAGCCGGGCTCGGGCTTAGCCAGCTTCGTTATTACCGCTACATCTACGCCATTGCGCAATTCATGAGGTTCCATGCCGATGCCCAATGGGTGGCCTATGACCAGAAGATTTTTTCGAACATCGCCTCGGAGCGCCGCTCTAATCGGTTCTACCGGGAACTACAACGGCAATGCTTGCACTTCGGCTTCGGCCTGATGGAGATTCAACCTGATAATAAGGTCCGCTGGCTTATCGAGCCAAGCCACAGTGACCAGTTCGAAGGTAGGAGGTCACGCTTACCAATGTGGGTGGCGGCGGCGGCTTCGCCGCCCAAGCTGATGGAAGGGCTGCGCAAACGCCTGCCGCTTGGTCAGAAGAATGCACCTGTGACCGAAAGAATACCCGCCCCAGCTGTACCAACAGAAGGTTCTACCGATCCGCTTTCGGTAGAAAACTACACTCCTGTCCTGCTGCGGAATGACAATTATGCGGAAACGGTAGTGCCCGCAAAGAAAGGTAGAACGCCCTGGTACAAGCAGCCCATAAGGTTAACCAAAAGCCTACGCTGGCGGCTGCGCAACGCCATCCGTTCTTTCTTCCCTGCCGAGATTCGTAAACGTCCGGGTTACTACGAGCTGCCATGGTGGCTAATGGTCATAGGGGTTTTCTCCTTCGTGGCGATTTGCGGAGTAGGCAGGGTGCAGTCTGATTGGTCTCCGGAACGCCGCCCCGGACAGGCCGCCGCTGCCCCAAATCTGGAAGCCTTGGAATCTGCTGAAACGCCCGCTGGCTCCGACGAAACGCCGGAGGTGCTGGAAGGGGAGTATGACCATACCCTGTCTGCCGCAGAGGCAGGTTACCAGACGGGTTTAGATTTGACCCCGGAACTGATCCGCGAACCCATCGTGGAACCGACCCGCCCGGACGCCAATGCCATTCATTATTTCCGGTACGCCGCCGGAGGAACGATTGAACGAAGCTATGGCTGCGGCCCGCTGGGCCGCGCAGATGCTTCCGGCATGATCCTACTGGAAGGCCTGTACCCCGTCTACCATATCGCCATCGAACGCGCCGAAGCGCTCAACACCCGCTTCGCCATCCCCACCTCCGTATTGCTGGCCGACTGCCTGGAAGAAGGCGCGCCCGGCTATTTACTTTACCTCGGTGAACCAGTACAAACGGAGGCAGAGGCCAATCTTCTGCTGCGCAGGTACCAGCGGGAAATGGACTTGGAGATGGAGGTGCTGGTGGTGCAGTGATTTGCTTATAGTTGGAAGTCTATAGTTCCCTAGCTGTTCATACTCATTATACCTGCTCAAATGCATCGAGTAGAGGCGTACTCACGGCACCTTCTCTTATTTCTGCTCTTTCAGGTGGCTTAAAAACTAATGTCTTGAAGCCGAATAAAGACTAATTCCCAAACTACTGCATACTTTTTAACATCCTCGTCAATTTTCCTTTGTCACTTCCTTAATTCATCGTACTTTTGCGGCTCAATTAGCAACCCCCTCTATACCAACAAGCATAGCTACATGGCAAATATCGGTAAAGTAAAGCAGGTTATCGGCCCCGTGGTCGACGTAGATTTCAGTGGTGAAGGCAACGCCCTCCCCGCTATTCTTAACGCCCTTGAGATCATCCGCCCCAGTGGCGAAATTATCGTTTTGGAAGTGCAGCAGCACCTCGGCGAAGATTCCGTCCGTACCATTTCTATGGAAGCTACCGACGGTCTTACCCGTGGTACCAAAGTGACCGATACCGGCCGTGCCATCGCGATGCCAATTGGTGACGCCATTAAAGGCCGCCTCTTCAACGTAGTAGGTGATCCGATCGACGGTATGCCCGCAGTGCCCAAAGGCGCTGATGCCCGTCCAATTCACAACACACCTCCTAAGTTCGAAGACCTGTCTACTGAAAAGGAGCCACTCTTTACCGGTATTAAGGTAATCGACCTGATCGAGCCTTACACCAAAGGTGGTAAGATTGGTCTCTTCGGTGGTGCCGGTGTCGGCAAAACCGTACTGATCCAGGAACTGATCAACAACATTGCGGTAGGTTACGAAGGTATCTCCGTATTCGCCGGTGTTGGTGAGCGTACTCGTGAGGGTAATGACTTGCTCCGTGAAATGTTGGAGTCCAACATTATCCGTTACGGTGAGAAGTTCATGGCCAACATGGAAAAAGGCGGTTGGGACCTCAGCCTGGTAGATATGAAGGAGCTGGAGGAATCCAAAGCAACCTTCGTGTTCGGCCAGATGAACGAGCCTCCTGGAGCCCGTGCCCGTGTAGCCCTTTCCGGTCTGACGATCGCAGAGTACTACCGCGACGGTGACCTCAGCGACCCAACCGGTGGCCGTGACATCCTCTTCTTCGTAGACAATATCTTCCGCTTTACCCAAGCTGGTTCCGAAGTGTCTGCCCTTCTGGGCCGGATGCCTTCCGCCGTAGGTTACCAGCCAACGCTGGCAACCGAAATGGGGGTTATGCAGGAACGGATTACTTCTACCAAGCGTGGATCCATCACCTCCGTACAGGCCGTATACGTGCCTGCGGATGACCTGACTGACCCCGCTCCCGCAACAACATTTGCTCACCTTGATGCAACGACGGTTCTTAACCGTAAGATTGCTTCTAAAGGTATCTACCCCGCCGTGGATCCGCTTGACTCTACGTCACGTATCCTCGATCCGGCCATCATCGGAGACGAGCACTACAACACTGCCCAGCGTGTGATCAACATCCTGGCCCGCTACAACGAACTGCAGGACATCATCGCCATCCTCGGCCTTGACGAACTCAGTGAAGAAGACAAGTTGGTCGTTTCCCGCGCCCGTCGTGTGGAGCGTTTCCTCAGCCAGCCTTTCCACGTAGCCGAGCAGTTCACCGGTCTTAAAGGCATTTTCGTAGACATTAAGGATACGATCAAAGGCTTCAACATGATCATGGACGGCGAAGTAGATCAGTACTCTGAAAACGCCTTCAACCTCGTTGGTACCATCGAAGATGCTATCGCCAAGGGCGAAGCTGAACTTGCCAAAGCGTAAATTAGGCTTGTAGTCTGGTAGGCTTGTAGTCTTGTAGTGCTCGTCACACTTGCTACGTCGTCCTACAAGACTACAAATCTACCAGACCACTAGACTATGAAAATCTCCGTTCTCACCCCCGATCGTACCATCTTCTCCGGCCCCATCACCAGTGTGAGCCTGCCCGGCGTTGAAGGTTCTTTCCAACTGCTTAACAACCACGCCCCTTTGGTTTCTGCTTTGTCTGAAGGCAAAGTGACGCTTGAAACGGCAGGTGGTGCCTACACATTCTACGATGAAGGCACCAATGCATCTGCTGAAGGTACTGAGAATCGTTCTCTGACCTTTACCATTGATCAGGGCTTTGTAGAAGTCCTCAATAATGAGGTAAATTTGCTCGTACAAGGTGCTCGCAACCTGCGGTAAATTTACCCACGAAGTTATACCCATGAAATATTGATCCCTGATCGGCTTTGCCCGGTTGGGGATTTTTGCTGGGATTGGGCGCGGCCGCAGGTGCAAAAAAAAGTTGGAGGAGCAAGCAACGGCAGATACTCAAAGGTCGCTGCGGTAACCACGAAGCTTGGACGCAACCTTTTACCCCCGCCCCCTTGTTAACTAACCGTTAGCAGCGGTATCCGCGCTAGCGTTTTATCTTTGCCGAATGCCAATCCGTAATCTAGCAAAACGGTTCTCTCCCTGGCTAACGATCTATTTACTGGTCGTTAGCATTGGCTTGCCTTTGCAGCGGGTATATTGCTTGTGCAAGGGAGAGCAATGGTTGAGTATTTCCCTGACGGACCACGAGTGTGCACATGAGGAAGCGCCGAAGGGCCCCCTCGCTGACGTTAAGACGGCATGCTGCCTGGTAACAGACGCCTGTCAGTCAATGGAAGACAAGCATGGCTGCTGGAATAAGAAGACCATCCTTGCCCAGCTTGATGTTGATTTTACGCATGTTTTGTCTGAATGGAACTTCGCTGGTGCCGCATTGGTCAGCTTACCATGCGTACCTTATTGGGCATGCTTGCCGCAGGTGGAGCGTGTTAGTATTATGCCCATCCGTGGCCCCGATCCGCCACCTTTGCCCGCCGGTCGGGCCCTGCTGGTGGCTCACCAGACTTTTTTGATTTAGCAGGGTATTGATTTGCTTCGGCCTGCCGGCCGAATGAACCATCAGTATCTTATTTTAACGCTAAATCATTTATCTAATGTTTGTTTTTCGACCCCTGCTCCTCAGCGAGCCTCCGTTGCACCTGCGGCCGCGCCCAAAGCTGCTAAACGCTTTATCCTTTTCCCTTCTTTTTTTCCTTTTTCCTTTATTCCTTAGCGCCCAGGTGCATGGTACTGTCCTGGATGATGACGACTACGCCATGACCGGCGCTACGATCAAATGGCTCGAAGGCGGCGGTACGACCGTCGATGCTGATGGGCGGTTCTACCTGGAGGCCCTGGCCGGACAGGACAGGTTCCAAATATCTTTCCTGGGCTTCGCCACCCGGAAATTCTGGCTCGATACGCTGGAAACGCCGTTTAAGATCATACTGGCCGAAGCCGGAACCGCACTTGATGCCGTAGTGGTTACTGCCCGGGATAACGGCCGCTCCGCTTCCCTGCTCAACAGCCAAAACATCGAATCGATCTCCAGTAAGGAGCTGCGTAAAGCACCCTGCTGTAGCCTGGCCGAGAGTTTCGAGAATAGCCCGGTGGTGGACCTCACCTACGGTGATCCGCTGACCGGCCGCAGAGAAATACAAGTCCTGGGCCTGAAGGGGAACTACACCCAGCTCACGCTGGAAAAAAGACCGATGCTCGATGGGCTGGCCAGTCCCTTCGCCCTCGACCTCATTCCCGGCCCCTGGGTAGATGGTATTCAGATCGGGAAAGGAAGTGGCTCTCTGGAGAGCGGTGGCCAAGGTATCACCGGGGAGATCAATACGGAGCTGATCAAGCCACCACACGGTCCAAAACTCTACGTCAATCTCTTTGCCGGTAGCCAGGGCAGGGGAGAGGCTAATGTGCTCACCAACCACCAAATCTCTCCAACGTTGTGGGTGGGCGCTGCGGCTCACGCCAGCTTAACGGAGAATAAGCACGATTTCGATTTCGACCGCTTTAAGGACATGCCCGACCGGCGCACCGGAGTTGGTTTGCTGCGCCTTTTCCGTCAGGGAACGGATAACTGGGAAGGCCAGTGGAATATTATGGGCATTCGAGACCGGCGGAGTAGCGGCCAACAGAACGTCCACGATCACGGCCAGCCAAGCCTAGATCCGTACATCATCGAGCAAGACAATCAGCGCCTGGAGGTTTGGGGGAAAACGGGGTATTTTGGGTTTGCCAAGCCGCACCAGTCTGTCGGACTCATTTACAGCGGCTCCTTTCACCGACTCAACAACCAGTACGGTAAGCAACTCCACCAAGGCACCCAACGGTCTGGCTACTTCAATGGCCTGTACCATACCCGGATTGGGAATGATAATCACCAGCTTGCCCTTGGAACCATCGCTCGGATGGACGACTTCACTGAAACACTGGGAGCCCGTGATTTTAGCCGTGGGGAATCTACCATCGGTGTTTCCGGAGAGTATACTTTTCGCTGGGAAGAAGCTAAGGAAGGCGCTGCCTTCCGGGCATTTACCGCCATTCTCGGCTTGCGGGCCGATCGGCATAACCTGGGAGGAGAACAGTTCAGTCCCCGGGTGAACATGAAATACAACCCTAACGAAACCACGGCAGTCCGGCTTAGCGCCGGGCGAGGCTGGCGCTCGCCGAACCTGCTGGTTGATAACCTGAACTGGCTCCCCAGCAGCAGAGAGATCGTTGTCGGGGATGGTTCCGATGCTGGCCTGCCGTCAGAAAATCCAGGCTTCCTAGGCCTGGAGACCGCCTGGAACTACGGCATCAACTTCACTAAAGACCTGATCGTTAACGGCCGGGAAATGCAAGTAGTGTTGGATGTGTTCCGTACCGAATTTCAAAACCAAATCATCGTAGACGCTGAGCAGGAACTTGATAAACTGCGGTTGTACCAGTTGGAAGGAGCAAGCTATGCCAATAGCCTGCTCCTTAGCCTCAACTATGAGGTATTACGGTTGATCGACGTTAAACTGGCTTATAAATTCCAGGACGTAAAGCAGACTTATGCAACCAACGGCCTGCGGGATGTTCCGCTGACCCCCCGGCACCGAGTCCTCGCAACGGCAGGCTACGACGGGCCACGCATCAAGGCACACCTCAATTACCAGTGGGTAGGGGAGCAACGGCTGATTGACTTCAATCAGATTCCGGAAGATATCTTCCTGCCGCATCCGCAAACATCACCGTCCTTCGGGTTACTCAGCCTTAACCTAACCTACGTCGTTAATGCTAAAACCGAGTTTTACTTTGGTGGAGAAAACCTGACCAATCGCCGGCAGCGGGATGCCATCATCGGTGCTTGGGAACCGTTTGACGGGGGCTACTTCGATGCCACCCAGGTTTACCAACCAATCTTCGGTGCCCGGGCTTATGCTGGGGTCCGCTGGACATTGCAGTAGTTGCAGGTGTTCACGTACGCTTACGTTGCAGTTATTGCAGCTGCAACAACTGCAACCTGAGCGCAGCGAACCCTGCAACCTGAGCGCAGCGAACCCTGCAACCTGAGCGCAGCGAACTCTGCAACCTGAGCGCAGCGAATCCAGCAACGTGAGCGCAGCGAATCCAGCAACGTGAGCGCAGCGAACCCT
>JBLHRW010000197.1:0-9004 GCA_047626445.1 Neolewinella sp. | reverse complement strand
TCGAGCCATCCTTACATTTGGTACACTTCTTAGGGATGGGGATTAAATAAAACGTGATTCTTTGACCTACCGCTTTTGTTCTCACCGTTCTTGAAAAATTCTTTGCATAGCCATAGCTACGGAAAGATTTTTTAAGTGCGGTGAGGGCAAAATAAGGCGGTCAAAAATCGTGGTTTATTTATTTCCCATCCCTTAGATGGAAAATAGCAGAGCTGTTAAAAACCCGCCCCTAAAGTCTTTCCAAAAAAGCCCTAACCGATGCCTTCTCCCGCAACCGATATACCGCCTTGCCCAAAGCCCGTTGTTCCGCTAGCACCCGCAAAATTCCCGGCCGGCGGCTACTATTATATCGCATCACGTAATGCAAGAAATGTGCATCGAGTCGTTCCGGGCAGCCCGGGGCGGAGCCCGGGCGAACTTTACCATAATAACGTAAAGTCCGTTTGAGAACCCGCCAGAGGCACAGCCAGGTGGGCCTATCCACGAAAACGATGGTATCGGCCCGTGGCAAGCGGTATTTGAAGGTGCCGGAGAAGTTTCCGTCCATTACCCAGCTATCGCGAGCGGCGAGTTGTTCCACGGTCTTGGCCCAGTCTTCGGTTTTGGGTTCCTTCCACCCGGGAAAGAAGTACGCCTGGTCGAGGTGGATGATGGGCAGGCCGGTCCGCTCCGCCAGTTGATGGGTGAGGGTGGTTTTGCCGGAGCCGGAACAGCCGATGATTAGGATGCGGTTCATTCTGGTGAAGGTAATATGATCCCAAACAAAACTAAGATTGGTGGTAAAAGCGTTATCTTAGTGACAAATAAATAACATGGTAGCTCAAGAAAGTATCTTAGACCGAGTCTTCCATATTCTGGCGAAATCTCCTTCACCAGAAGAAGTACTTGCTATTCATACAACCGATGAGGAAAGTCAACGAATTAAGGACTTAGCTGTCCATAGCAAAGAAGGGGACCTCTCAACCGCTGAACAGTGGGATTTCCAGCAATACCGTCAGGCTGAACGTTATGTCCGCTTGGCCAAAGCATACGCATTTGCCAAACTTAACGGGTCAGAAGTTTGAGCACCACCTATATTTTTCAAGCGCTTAGAAAAGCCGTAGTTATCCGAGCTAAAGGCATTTGTGAATACTGCCTTATCCCTGAGGTGTATAGTTTGAGTATCCCGTACCACATCGATCATATAATCAGTGAGAAACACCGAGGCCTTAGAACTATAGATAATCTAGCTCTCGCCTGTCCTATCTGCAACATCAATAAAGGCAGTGATGTAGCAACTTTTTTGCACGATATAAAAGTAACTGTCCCTCTATACAACCCACGAGTTGATAAATGGGGCGCACACTTCAGACTCGACCAGTCGGGTGAACTTATACCACTATCAGAAGTGGGGCAGGGGACTATATTCCTCCTCAAACTGAATGATGACGAAACCAATGTTTTAAGAAAAGTCTTGGTCAATGGTGGCATCAAATTGACTCCATAATTCTAAGATAGGATTTCCAGCTCAGCATCAATGCAAACCCTAACCTTCAGCATCCGCCATCACGGCCCCGGTTCGGCCCGCCGCCTGCGGGCGGCGCTCGACGAGTATCAGCCCGACCTGATCCTAATCGAGATGCCTGCAGATGCGGATAAAGTGTTGCGCGAAGTCGTCAGCAACGGCCTTCGTCCTCCAGTAGCGCTGGTGCTCTATGACGCCAAAGACATTGAGCGGGCCAGCTTCTACCCCTTCGCCGCCTTCAGCCCGGAGTACCAAGCGATCGACTGGGCGGTGGAGCACACCGTCGACGTGTGGCCCATCGACCTGCCCGCCCGCCACTACCTCGCCGAAAAGTCGGCCCATGTCCCCCCTACCCTCTTCGCTACCGAGGAGGCGGCGGAAGAAGAGCCTTCCGTCTTCGCCGGCAAAACGAAAAAGCAATTACGCGCCCAGCTCCGGCGGGATCCCCTGGCCCTAATGGCCGAACTGGCGGGCTACGACGACAGTGAAAACTGGTGGGACGCTACCCTCGAGCGCGGCCACGAAGATTCCCTCGCCGTCTTTGCCGCCCTTCTCGACATGGTTGGGGAGCTGCGCCAGACCTTCCCTTCTGCCTCCGACGACGAGAATGAGCGCCGCGAGGCCTTCATGCGCACCGAGATTCGTAAGGCCCTGAAAACCGGAGCAGAGCGCATTGCCATAGTCGTCGGTGCCTGGCACGGCCCCGCCGTGGCCGATGTTCTCAAGCATCAAGCGACGACGGACAAAACCCGGCTCAAAGGCCTGCCCAAGGTCAAGATTGCTGCCGCCTGGGTCCCCTGGTCGTACCCGCGCCTGGCGCGGGCGGGCGGCTACGGTGCTGGGGTAAAGAGTCCAAGTTGGTACCAATTGCTGCACGACTTCCCCGGCCAGGCCGTTGAGCGATGGATGGCGACCGCCGCCATCCTACTCCGCGAAGAAGGTTTTGACGCCAGCCCGGCCATGGCTACGGAAGGTGTCGGATTGGCGCGTACGCTGGCCACCCTCAGAAACCACGAATTGCCTGGCATCCAGGAGTTGGAGCAAGCCTTGCTTGGCACCTTGGCTTCCGGCCGGCCGGAGCGGCTGGCTGTTATCCATAAAAAGCTGACCATCGGGACGACCGTTGGCTTCGTCCCACCCGACGTCACGACCGTCCCGCTACTCGAAGACCTCAACCGGGAGCTGAAAAGTACCCGCATGGCCAAGCTCTGGGAAACTGCCGGAGAACAATACCTGAAAGCCACCAAGACCAACCCACGGGGTGGTATCGACTTACGGGCACCCAACGACCTGCGTAAAAGCTACTTGCTTCACCGGCTCAATATTCTGGAAATCAACTGGGGCAGACTACAGCCGAGCGGCCCCGACAGCATCAGCAGTTTCAAAGAGATTTGGTTACTGGAATGGCAGCCGGAATTCAGCCTTTACCTCATCGAACGGGCCAGTTACGGCAACACGGTTGGCATCGCTGCCGGTCGTTATGCGATTGACAAGGCAGCGGACATGCGCACCGTGCGGCCCCTAGCCCAGCTCACCCTGGATTGCCTGCGGGCTGACCTCGCGGAGGTCGTTCCCCAGTTAATGGACCAGCTCCGCCACCGGGCGGCAGAGACGACCGATATAGCATCTCTGTTGGCTGCTTTGCCAACCCTGGTCTCCACCAGCCGCTACGGAGACTCCCGCAAAACGGATACTACGGCTTTGTTGCTGGTGATCGACGAGTTACTGCCCCGGCTGGCGGCCGGGCTGCCAGCCGCAGCGACCAACATCGACGATGAACAGGCTGGTGCATTGCTGCAGCACGTAGCCGCCGCCAACTACGCGCTGGCACAGCTGGAGAACGAAGTCCATACCGACATCTGGACCGATGGCCTACGCCGTACGGCCCTGGCGGGCGGGGTACATCCGCTGATTGAAGGACACACCGTTCGGCTCTTGTACGACCACAACATCATCAATAACGAGGAGACGGCGCAGCGTTTTTCCCGCTCCTTGTCCGTGGCCAACGGTGCCCACCCCATCGCGCAGTGGCTGAGTGGTTTTCTGCACGGCAGCGGGCAGTTGCTCTTCCATTATCCGCCGCTGTGGGCCCTGGTAAACGACTGGGTCGCCCAGTTGGTATGGGCTGACTTTGAGGAAATCTTACCGCTCCTCCGCCGCACCTTTGCCGACTTCAGCGTATTTGACCGGCAGCGGTTGCTTCGGTTGGCACGGGAGGAAGAGACACTGGTGGAGCCGGTGGCTACTAAGGAGGTACCGAACGAAACTTCAGGTGCGGACCCGAAATCTGGCGAGGCCTCGTCAGGACCACTTTCTGCTCCGGAAGAAGGCGCGGCCGCAGGTGCGGGGGAAGGTAAAAAGGCAAAGGGCGTAGTACCAGACGATGCGCCGGCGAAGGACTTGGTGGAGGCTTTGTTAGACTGGATGGGGTGAGGAGAGGGTAGATCAATATTTGAGCTATAAGTACTCGGACAAAATTAATCGCACCACTAAAGATGACCACGGAGTGGTCGAACATCAATTGCCCCGGGTGAAGGTTCGCGAAGCGGACTTTTACCCGGGGATCAAGGAAGAACAAACCCTTTACGGCGCTGCGCGCCGCCAAGTTGCCTGCATAACCATTACCCCGGGTTTCGGCGTACCGTCTCACCCAGGGCAAAAAAGATTCGATCCCTCCGGGATCTTTAGGGAGCTAAACCAGCATAGTAAATGGACTTGTCCATATACAGCGTCCCGACTGATACCTTGCCTTCAGAGAAAACACTGCTTTTTAAAACCCTTTCTCTGCACCTGCGGCTGCGCCCTACGACCCAGCCTTGATCGCATCAAAAGCATCATATCCGCTCCGCAACCGCGCTACGATCTCTTCCCGCCCGACGGCCTCCAGCATTTCAAAAGCGTCTGGCCCCTGAACCGAGCCACTGATGGCGACACGGAAGATGGGCAGGACGGCCCCGAAACCTAATCCGTTGGCATCCATAAAGGCGACGACGGCAGCTTTTATGGGGTCAGCCGTCCAGTCTTCCTGTCCGGAGAGGAGGTTGGCCAGTTCATCAAAGACGGCACGGTTGTCGGGCTTCCACTTTTTGCGAATGGTCTTTTCATCGTAGACCGCTACCGGCTCCACGAAGAAGCGCCCCTTCTCGTAGAAGTCGGGTAGCAGATGAACGCGTTCTTTGAGCAGGCGTGCGATTGTAGTTGCTTTGTCCGAAGAAATTTCGTGTCCTGCAGCAGCAAACTGTGCCACCACCATTGGTGCTAAAGCTTCGTCACTGGTAGCGATGAGGTACTGCTGATTGTACCATTGTCCCTTTTCGATGTCAAACTGGGCGCCACTTTTATTGATCCGGGCCAGGTCAAAGGCCGTGATCAATTCGTCCAGTGAAAAGATTTCTTGTTCTGTACCGGGGTTCCAGCCGAGGAAGGCCAGGAAATTGACCAGTGCCTGTGGCAGGTAGCCATCTTCCCGGAAACCCGCGGCAGTTTCGTCTTTTGCCTCATCGTGCCAAACCAGCGGGAAGACGGGAAAGCCAAACTTGACGCCGTCCCGCTTGCTCAGCTTGCCCTTACCGTTGGGATTGAGCAGCAAAGGCAGGTGGGCGAAAGTTGGCATGGTATCCTCCCAACCAAAAGCACGATACAAGAGCACGTGCAGGGCCGTACTGGGCAGCCACTCCTCTCCCCGGATGACGTGGGTGATCTCCATTAGGTGATCGTCCACGATATTGGCCAGGTGGTAGGTCGGTAGGCCGTCGGCCTTCATCAGCACCTGGTCGCCTAATTCTTCTGTTTGAAAACTGACGTTCTCGCGCACGGTATCCGCAAAGGAAACGGTACTGCCCGAATCGATGCGAAAGCGGACGACTTGAGGGGTTCCGGTGGCCAACAAGGCTTCCGTTTCTGCCTTAGCTAAGCTGAGGCTGTTACGCATGCTCATACGGGTGCTTGCGTCGTACCGGAAATTATGGTTTCCGGCGGCTTTTTCGGCTTCGCGGCGGTCGTTGAGTTCAGCTTCCGAATCGAAGGCGTAGTAGGCGCTACCGTTGTCCAAAAGCTTTTTTACGTATTCGGCATAAATTTCCCGTCGCTCACTTTGTCGGTAGGGACCGTAATTCCCGCCTTTTCGTGGACTTTCGTCAGCTGAGATGCCACACCACTCCAGGGCTTCCGTAATATAAGCCTCAGCTCCTTCAACATATCGCTTCTGGTCTGTATCTTCTATGCGCAGCACGAAAACACCGCCGGTTTGGCGGGCCAATAAGTAGTTATAAAGAGCCGTCCGTAGGCCACCAATATGCAGTGGGCCAGTCGGTGAGGGGGCAAAACGTACGCGAACGGGATTCATGGCATTGTAATTAAGGAAAGGGCTTGAAAAGAAAATTTTATTTGGCAAGCAGCATTATGAACAGTAAATACGTTTTAACATTATACAGTTCGCATGCTAAAGCGCGCAAAGGTAGCTGATTCGGTTTGCAATCACCAGCATCAGTCTCCAAACCTTCTTTTCGCTTCTGCTAACGCACTACTTACGCCGGAAGTTTTTTTTCATGGGCCGGCAAGACGCTTTTTAAACCAAGACTTATAACATATAAAGCACCTATCGATACGCAATCTCCGGATTGGGAGGCAACTTCTTTTTTCGTTGATAGCGTTTCAACAATGAATTAAACCAAAAATTTTGTCCCGAACATGTATTTAATTAAAACCCCAAGAGTAATTCAGAAGCTATTTCCCAGTTTTCACTGGCGCGTAGAGACAACTGAAAACCCTGTTATTTACCTTACTTTTGACGACGGGCCCATTCCCCAGCTGACGCCTTGGGTGCTAGAACAGCTTGCCCATTTCAATGCTAAGGCAACGTTCTTTTGCGTTGGCAACAACGTCCGTCGCTACCCTGAGTTACTGACCCAAACATTGGCTGCCGGCCACTCCGTAGGCAACCATACTATGCATCACCTCGACGGCTGGAAATCTGAGAACGTTCCGTATTTCCATGATGTTCGTCATTGTGCCCTACAAGTAAAAGGCTCACTGTTTCGCCCCCCATATGGTCGGCTGAAGCCAGCCCAGGCCCAGTTCCTGACCCGTCATTACGAAGTAGTGATGTGGGATGTTCTTTCTGGTGATTTTGACCCTGAACTGACGATAGAGGATTGTTACCAGAACGTTGTCCGCAATGCCAGCTCGGGCAGTATCGTCGTTTTCCACGACAGCCTAAAAGCTGAAGATAAATTACGCAATATCCTTCCCCGTATTCTTCAGTACTACGCAGACCTCGGCTATCGCTTCGAAGCGCTCACGCCCGAGTTACTGTCACAAGCGAAAGACATCAACGCTACTACACCTCAATTACAGACGGCGTAACCGCTCTATACTTTTTCCTGACAACTCAATGTTTTTGGTTACAGCCGTGCTTCTCTTTGAGAGGCATGGCTGATCTTTTTGCAGGGGTTGCAGGGGTTGCAGGGGTTGCAGGGGTTGCACAAGAAAATTGCCCAGGCAATTCAGTCAAATTTTCCAGGATTTGTTTTCAAGAAAACTGCTTTCAAAAGAGCGAATGGAGTTGCATGGTGCGGTAGCTGCAACCTGCAACGCGCCGCAGGCGCACTGCAACTAAGGAACGAAGCGACTGGCCTGCAACGGGAGCATAAGCGACTGCTGCAACAGCGAACGCAGTGAGCCCTATTTCACCAGCCAGGTAGCCGGATTCAGCGGTGTTTTCCCCTTCCAAAGTTCAAAGTGCAGGGCGTCACCTTCTCTGCTTGTCAGGCCTAGCTGATCACCAGCCTGTACACGATCACCCAATTTGACCTGCACATGGTCAACGTTGGAATAAACGGTATAGTAGCCTCCGTGCCGGATCATGATGACCGTACGTAATCCGGGAATTTCCCTCCGGCTGATCACCTCACCGGCAAAAATGGCTTCGATGGTTTCATTGGCTCCCGCGTCGATATCGATGCCGCTGTTTTCAATTTTCACGGAAGGAACGTCGGGATGGGGTTGACGACCGAATTTTCGGATAATTTTGCCTCTTACCGGCCAGCCCAGTTTTCCTCGCCGGGAAGAAATACCTGCGCCTACCTTCTCTGTTCGGGAAGCCACTACGCCAGCTTTTTCATCTGCCGTGATGCGCCGCTCATCCCTAGCAATTGCCTTGCTGATGGCCGCGCGAATCTCCCGGTTCAAGCGATCACTCTGCTGTTTCTGTTGCTTGATGGTCACCAGTAATTTCTTTTCGCTGGACGATAGTTTATCAACGATCGCCGTCTGGATAGCCAATTCTTCGCGGAGGGTAGCGTCTTGGTCTTCGGCCGCGTAGAGCAAGGAATCTTGTTCGATTCGTTGCACTTCAAGCATAGCGATTCTTTCATTCAGATCTCCACGAGTCTGCCGAATAAGGCGCCCCTGCCGGTGGCGATACTCCCGGTATCGACGGAGATAAACTACGCGGCGAAAGGCGTCGTTGAAGCCCCGGGCACTCAGTAAAAAAGTGAGCCAGCCCTGGCTGAGGCGTGCGCGGTTAGCGGCGCGCAGGGCGCTGCCGTATTCATTGCCCATGCGCTCCAGGTCATCGTTAAGGGAAGTAACTACGGTGGAATCCCGGTGGAGGCGACGGCCGTTCCGCTCCACTTCTTGCCGGAGGGTTTCCAGCAGTTCCGTTCGTTGTTCGATTTGCTGGCGGATGAGGTCTGCCTGGCCAACGGCAGCTCCCCGGCGAGCACGCGTGGCCGACAGCCGCTGGTTCGTTTGTCGTAATTCTTTCTGCAAGCGCTGACGCTTTACCTTCAGCATGTCTGGTGACTGAGCGCACAACTCCATTCCGCCAAACAGGAGCAGGCAGAGGAGGATGGTCCAGCTGAGAAAGGAATGTTTATTCGGCACAGTAAATAATATACTTGGCTAAGGTAGGGGTTTTTCATGGCTCGCTGACCACCGATAATGTTGCCGTACAGGGCAGGCAGATACCCCCTCTCCCCACGGGGTGAAGTTTACCCACGAGTCCCGGAATGTCACCTCCTTGTACTACCCTGCCGGGAGACTTCTTTTGAAGGGCAAAAGAAGGAAAACCCTTTAGCTGTGTCCCCGGCTGCTCACAAATGCTGAGCCTAACGCCCTAAAACGTAAAAACTCGCCTCTCAGCTAGGTTCTCCGCCCAACAACTTTTCAGTTCCAAAAGCCTTTCGGCAAAGTAGCAGCCTAGCAGGCTGTCGGGGAGAACTGAATCTGGCCCAAAGTGAGTCATTTTTGTGGTAGATGACCGGTGGATTCGGGCGTTTAACGGGTTAATCAACTGAATTCGCTGGGAAATCTACCGCAAAAAGGGCCGCTTTGGGACGATGAGCGTTCTCTCCGACAGCCTGCTAGTGGCGGCTAGTGGTCTGTCAATATTGAATTTGTGGGTAAGGTGCTGATGAATTTTGGTGTTGAATGAGGCGAAGGATTCCTTGCATAGCCGTAGCTACGGAAGGAGTTCTTCAACGAAATTCAGCACCAAAA
>JBLHRW010000196.1:0-9070 GCA_047626445.1 Neolewinella sp. | reverse complement strand
TGTTCTCACCGAATTTACAAATCCTTTGCATAGCCTCAGTTACGGAAATGATTTTTAAAATTGGTGAGGGCAAAATAAGGCGGTCAAAAGGCGTAAGTTGTTTATACGTCGTCTCTTAACTACAGCAATAGCCGCTGCGGGTAAACTTCCCAGGACGGAGCCGCCGAAGTAAATACCGATGAGGGCAAGAATGTGTTTCCAGTTTGGGAAGGAGGGGTCGTGCATGGTCTGAAGGTTAAGTTTCGGGGTAAGATAAGGCGCGGCCGCAGGATGCAGGGGGAAGGGATTAAGAAGCAAGGGCAGGCCACCTATAACTTGTCACGGAGGATACACCTTAGGTGGTGCGTGTAACAAATTGCACAACTCATCGGTAACAGTCGCCTAAAGTTGTCCCAAAGGTCCGGACGCCCGCAGGTCAACCAAACGCCTTCGCTTCGCTTCAGGGCTTGGCCGACGCTACGGGGTCCTTGCTAGTTAAGGACCCCGTGGCGTCCCGTGCCCCAAGACTGCGAAGCAGTAAAGGGGCTAAGGGTCCCGCGGGCGTCCGCGCTGAAAAGCTTCATTCTTTGCGAATTGTTATCCCCCCTCTTAGCTGTAAAATGATTATTCCGGGCCCCTACGAATTACCTTCGGGTAAATCAATTCAACTGAAAGTGCGGATTTTACTACTTATCCTATTGTTACCTACCGCCTTGTTTTCTCAAGACACCTTGAGTATCCAGGAGGTGGATGAAGCACCTTGGCTTAATCCCGAAACTGAACCATGGCCCTTCCCCCTTCACAAAAAGGATGTAATTGATAAACGGTTATTGCCCTTAAACTACTCTTATCCTGGGATAACTAAAGACCTGAAAGGCACTGCCCTATTTAAAGTCAGCTTCTTGCTAAATACCACTGGTATCCTAATACTAGAGCACCTGGAATTAGTTAATCGTGACGAACTACTTTCTTCCAGCAGCCCTAGAGTTATAAGAAGTTTAAGAATCAAAAAATATCGAACGCTCGATGATTCTCGAAATAATAACCCTGAAGCCTCAATGAGCAAACGAGAACTGAAGAAATTCAGCATCCGTATTGAAAAAGAAATCAGAAGTAATGTAGCATCCTTTCCTAGAATGTTGGCTGGACAAGAACGGGGTAAGCCCGTAGTAACACGGTATATTCAGTACATTAATTATGTTATGGAAATCGTTGATCGATAAGGGCTCTTACTGAAAACCCTTGAGGGTTCGCTCTAGCCAGACCTTCGGCATAGCTGCTTCTCCCTAAAATGAATTCGGACCAGGACATCCTCAACCGCATAATAGGGGCTACCTCACCAATTGCTCCTGCAACTCCTCCAGCGGTACCCCCTTAGTCTCTGGCATCATCCGCCAAACAAAGATCAACTGGAGTACCATCATGAAGGCAAAGAAGGCAAATACCGGCGTGGTGCCGATGGTGGTGAACAAGAACGGGACCAGAGAAGGTATGGCAGCAGCCAATACCCAGTGTACTGTACTACCGAAGGCCTGACCGCTGGCCCGCAAATGGTCGGGAAAAATCTCGGCAATGAATACCCAAATAACCGTTCCCTGCCCGATGGCGTGTGCCGCGATGAAGAGGAACAGGAAGATTGGTACGGCCATCCCCTGCCAGCCAAAGTAAAAAGCCATGGCCACCAGCGAGAGGGAAACGATGTACCCCACGGAACCGATGTACATCAGCCGCCGCCGACCAAAACGATCAATTAATGATAGCCCGATTAGCGTAAAGATCATATTCACCACGCCAACGCCAATGCTGCTGAGCAAGGCGGAGCTTTCCTCCAACCCGGCCAACTCGAAGATGCGGGGAGCGTAATACAAGAAGGCATTGATTCCGGAAAACTGGTTGAAGAAGGCAATCAAAAAAGCCAGGATCAGCGGGAACCGATAGCGGTCGCTGAAAATCGTTTCCTTCAGGGCCGATGTCTTCCACTCTGCTTTCCACCGGTCAATCATTGCACCTGCGACCGCGCCAGCATCTTCCCCAGGAGAGCTACTTCGCTGAATCCGCTCCAGCACCTCCCGGGCCTCCCCTTCCCTGCCTTTATTGAGCAGCCACCTCGGGCTCTTGGGTACCGTAAACACCAGCAGGGTGTAAATCAAGGCCGGAATAGCTTCCACACCAATCATCCACCGCCAGGCATTTTCCCCTATTCCGCTGAGCAGGTAATTCGAAAGAAAGGCCACCAGAATGCCAAAGACGATGTTGAACTGGTAAAGGGCCACCAACTTGCCCCGATCGTTAGCCGGAGCGATCTCCGAAATGTAAGCCGGCGCCGCTATCGTAGAGGCACCAACCCCCAAACCTCCTATAAACCGGAAGGCTGCAAATACCCAGGGATCACTCGCCATTCCTGAGCCTACCGCCGAAATGAAGTACAGTACACCAATAAAAAACAAGGTCTGCTTCCGCCCAATCTTATCGGTAGGAATGCCGCCAAAAATTGCGCCCAGTACGGTTCCCCACAAGGCAGACGCCATAATGACCACACCGTGGAAAAAATCTCCACGGGACCAGAGTGCCTCCAGTGACTGGTCGGCACCGGAAATGACCACGGTATCAAAACCAAAGAGGAAGCCAGCCAGCGCGACGGTCAGCGACCAAAAAAATATCTTGTTGTTGGGCATAGTGGCGGTTGGTTTGAAGTGGTAAGCTAGCGAAAAGTGGTCAGTATTCAGGTGTCAGGACATCTAGGGTAATCGCAAGGCCAAGGTGGAGGAATTGTATTCCGACCTACAGCCTGACGAACACTCGGATTGCAAATCCTCGACCCTTATGCAATAGCGTTCTTCCGATTGCCCAGGCAGGTCACCCCACCAACTTACGAATCACCCGCCCCTCCACATCAGTAAGCCGATAATCTCTCCCTTGAAAAGCATAAGTAAATCGTTCGTGATCAAAGCCCAGCAAGTGGAGCATGGTGGCCTGCACGTCGTGGACGTGCGCGCGGTCCCGTACCCCAGAATAGCCAATGGCGTCAGTTTCTCCATAAGTAATTCCAGGGCGAACGCCACCACCGGCCATCCACATGGTAAAGGCTTCTCCGTGGTGATCCCGCCCAAAGAAGGGCATCGTTACCCCACCCCGATTCTCCCGCATGGGCGTTCGGCCAAATTCGCCGCCCCACACGACCAGGGTGTCTTCTAGCATCCCCCGTTGCTTCAGGTCGCGAAGTAATGCTGTCATCGGTCGGTCGATGCGCTTGCAACGGTCCCGTAAACCATGTTGCAGGCTGGTGCCTTTGTTGGTACCGTGGTCATCCCATCCCCAGTTGTACAGCTGGATGAACCGGACGCCGGATTCGGCCAGCCGGCGGGCCAATAAGCAATCGTTGGCAAAGCTAGATTTTCCCGGTTCCGTGCCATACATGTCATGGATGTACGCCGGTTCCTGACTGATGTCCATCACCTCTGGTACGCTGACCTGCATTTTGAAGGCCATCTCATACTGTTTGATTCGAGTTAGGGTTTCAGGATCCCCGACCTGCTCGTATTGCTTTTGGTTGATCGCATTGATGGCCGCAATGCTGCGCCCGCGCAAATCCCGACTCACACCATCCGGATCGTTCAGGTATAGGATCGGGTCTCCCGCCGAGCGGCATTGTACCCCTTGGTGAATGGACGGCAGAAAACCGCTCCCCCACAGGCTCTTACCAGCACTCGGCTCCTGCCCGCCCGAAGCGAGCACGATAAAGCCGGGCAGGTTCTCATTACCAGACCCCAAACCGTAGGTAACCCATGAGCCCATAGCAGGCCGCCCGACCCGAGGACTTCCAGTTTGCATCAGCAACTGCGCCGGTGCATGGTTGAACTCTTCCGTATGGACAGCCTTCAGAAAGGCCACCTCATCCACCATTTGGCTAAAGTGCGGCAACAGATCAGACACCCAGGCACCACTCTGTCCATGTTGGGCAAAATTGGCCTGAGGTCCCAGCATCTTCGGCGTTCCCTGGATAAAGGCGAAACGCTTCCCCGCCAGCAGGGAGGGCGGACAGTCTTTGTCGTGCAGCTTCGCCAGTTCCGGCTTATGATCGAACATCTCCAGCTGAGAAGGCGCACCGGCCATGTGCAGGTAAATCACCCGCCGCGCCCGTGGCGCAAACCGAAAGGCCTCCGCTACCCCCGCCGGCATTCCCGCTGGCACATCGGGCCCGCAGCCGGTCAAACCGCCCAAGGCTAATCCGCCCATCCCCAGCGCACACTGGCGCAGGAAGAGGCGGCGGGTATTGAGGGCCGCCTGACGATTTTCAGCTTCTTGGAGGAGGTTGGACATGGATTATCGAGTTATCGGGTTGTCAAGTTGTCGGGTTATCGAGGTTGTCAGGTTGTCAGGTTGTCAGAAAAGCGTCGAGGTTAAAAGCTGCATTCACGACCAGCGTTAGTGCGGCCAGTTCTGGCGAAGCAGCTCCGGTCAGCGCCTCGGCAGCGGAGAGATCGTTTTGATAATCTGCCAGGGCTTCGTTGTAGAGCGCCGTTAATCGTTCGCGCTCCGTGGCCGTTGGCCGTCGGAACATGGTTCGTTGCAGCAGGCCTGCGATTCGTGCGTCGGTAGCTTCATAGGTCGCCGTTAGATCCTTGGCCAGGTAGACGGCGCACTCCAATACCGCCGGATCGTTGAGGGTCATCAGGGCCTGCAAGGGGGTGTTGGTTTCCACTCTACGGGAGAGGCAAGCCTGGCGATTCGACCCATCGAAGGTGGTCAGGGAGGGATGCGGGACACTCCGCCGCAGGTAGGTGTACACCGCCCGGCGATAGCGGTCTTCGCCCGTACTCGTCTCCCAGCGCATCCCGCTGTAGGGAACACCATCCCATAGCCCGTCGGGTTGCGGCGGCATTACGCCGGGGCCGTACATCTTATCCGAGCGCAAGCCGGAAACCGCCAGTACCTGATCCCGGACCTGCTCGGCAGCCAGCCGCTTGCGGGGGGCACGCGCCAGGAGAACGTTGTGGGGGTCTTGGGCCAGTAATTCTGGGGTCAGATCAGCAGACTGGCGGTAAGTCTTAGACGTAACCAGCAGCCGAATCAATACTTTAGGTTGCCAGGCGAATTCGTCGCGGAAAGTAGTGGCCAGCCAGTCCAGTAATTCAGGGTGGGTCGGGGGGGCTCCCTGGCTACCAAAATCTTCCGTCGTTTGTACAATGCCCCGTCCGAAGATTTGTGCCCAGAAGCGGTTAACGGCCACGCGGGCGAAAAGGGGGTTATCCGGCGCCACCATCCAATTGGCAAAAGCCAACCGATTTTGCCGTGGATCGGCCGTTTCTTCGAGGGGTGAGAAGATGGCCGCAACACCTGCGGTAACGGTATCTCCAGGCACCAACCAATTACCCCGTTGAAATACGGTTGTCGTTCTCCGGGAAACCGGCGCCAGTTCCGCCATCACTGGCGTACGGACGGAGTCTTTAGCCGTAAGAAGCTCATCGATAAAGGCTTCGATCTCCGCGTATCCAGGCGCCGTTGCCCCGGGCAATGCTTCCTGGTACAGCACGCCGTAAAGACCGAGTAAACGGCCTTCCGGCTTTCCGTAAAAACGAAGGTATAAAGCCTGTTTACCGGTGCTGGGCTGCAGGCGAATGCGGTGATAGTTGTAGCCGCCTCGCTCGTCAAGGAGCGCTTCGCCCACCTTCGGACCATCCAGACTGCCGAGGCGGACCTCGACGCGGGTTTCCTGGTTGAGGCGGTAGTTGAGGTGGAGAGCGGCGACGGCGGTTAGGTTCTGCGGCGGTAGCCGCAGGGAGGCGCCGTTGGTCAGGAACATCCAGTCTTCGTCTCCCCGGTCGGTAAATACCCCATTGACGACCTCGGTAAATTGGTAGGGCCGTACCCGGGGCTCTCTAACCCTGATCATATCAGCCCATCCTTGCACCTGCGTCCTCGCCCCATTATCTGTATGCTCCCGCACCCAATCTTCGAGTTTACGCGCCTTTTTCTCCTCCTGCTGGTGGAAGGTAATCAGGTAGGGCGCTTCGGTCACATGGTCGTGGTCCGCCGTATTATTGAACACCGCATAAGACTGGTAAAAGGCCTCCTGCCTTAGCGGATCATAAGGGTGCCCGTGGCATTGAACACAAGCCATAGTGGTGCCTAAAAAAGCCTCCCAGGTGGTATTTACCCGGTCGATGACGGTCACCACCCGGTATTCTTCATTATCAGTTCCTCCCTCGTCGTTACTCAACGTGTTGCGGTGAAACGCAGTCGCCAAACGTTGATCCTGAGTCGGTGATGGTAGCAGATCTCCCGCCAGTTGATGGCGGGCAAACTCCGCATAAGACAGGTTGTCATTAAACGCCCGGATCACCCAATCCCGGTATTGCCAGATGGACCGCGACTGGTCACGTTCGTAGCCCCGCGAATCTGCGTAGCGGGCCAGATCCAGCCACATACTCGCCCAATGCTCCCCAAAATCGGGACTGGCCAGCAGCTCATCCACCAGCTTTTCGTAAGCTTTTTCGTCGGAGTCCTCCAGGAAACGACGCATCATTTCGGGACGGGGTGGCAGGCCGGTCAAATCCAGGCTGAGCCGGCGGAGCAGTTCGTGTTTTTCAGGCGCGGCCGCAGGTGCAAGGGAATCTTTTTGGAGCCGGGCACGGATGAAGACGTCTACCGGATTATTGGTTGTCGCATCGGTATTGGCCGGCACTTCCGGCCGATCAATTGGTAGGTAGGCCCAGTGTTCCTCCCATTGTGCCCCTTCGCTGATCCATCGGCTGATCAACGCCGTTTCTTCTTGAGAAAGAGGTGCGCCATCCAGCGGCATCCGCAGCTCCGGGTCTTCATGTTGGATACGTCGCAGCAGCTCACTTTGCCCCGGCTTACCCGGCACGATGGCCCGTTTGCCACTACTGGTTTCCACCAGCGCATCTTCCCGGAAGACCAAGCCGAATCCTCCCGCCTGCTTTACCCCGCCGTGGCAGCCTACGCATTTAGCGTTAAAAATAGGACGGATATGAGCATTATAAGAAAGCGGGGCTTGCTCAACACAGGCAGTAAACGCCCAACAACAAATCAGTAGCAGTAGGTAGCGGAGTAGCATGGTGGCTAAACTACGGAATAAAAATTCTTCCGTGGTAGAAATGCAAGAACAGGGGTATATAACTAATTAGAGTTCCCTAAAAGCTATAATAGGCATATGGACGTTGACGATTCGATCGTCAACACAGTGGCAAAAGGTAATCGGAAAATCCCATCACCTCTATCCGATGGGGATATTGGCCTGCGTTCTTAACCGCAGGCCAATATCAAGTCCGAAACGCTATCGTTTCGAGGGCCAAAGGATTAACGTTGGACGATGAACCGTTTCGTCGTCCGAACCTCAGTTGAGTTTAAGGAGAAGTAATACATTCCGGAGGGAAGGTTCCGAAGGCCTAAGTTCAGGCCGGAACGTAAGGTTGCTGCCGAGGTTTTGCCTTCGAGGACCACTTTACCCGCTACGTCAATTATGAACCATGAAGCATCGTCCTGCATGCCCTGCAGGGGGATACGGACGTTTATTTCCATACGGGCGGGATTCGGGAACAGTTCCAGTATCGGATCAGCATCGAATAAGTTGACGGATGGTACTACAGGAGCGGTCCTTTTCGCCCCACCTCCGAAGCTTACCGTATAATCCTCTACTTCACCTTCAGCATAAGCACCACAGCTACTATTGTTATAGGCGTTGTAACGCATTTGAATGCGAAGACGACTTGTCCCGGTCAGTCCTGGAGGAACGGTGATGGTACCACTTACAGTGGAACTCCCGGGAACCTGTAGCACACGCTCTCCAGCATCGGTGAAGTCGCCGTCTGCGTTAAAATCTACGTACACGACCCATCCTTGGGTGTAGGCATAGCCTGAGAACCCTGGCGTCAACGTAAGCGCTACGGTTCCCACAAGGGGTATCGGAGTATTAGCCGTAAAGTCTCCATAACCATTATTATCCCCTGAGGTATTGGTTATGCCCGCAATGGTAACAGATGCAATGTGCTCATAAAAACTACTGTTCGCAATGGACGAGCAGTAGTTTACCAGACAAACAGCGCAGTTGGGACCGCCACAGTCGATGCCCGTTTCCAAGCCGTTTTGGATACCGTCGGAACAATTCCCCGCACCTGCGCTCGTGCCAAATGCCAGATAGGCTACTTGTTCGGTTGTGTGGGAGCGTTCCGAATCTTTCGCTACGTCCTCGTCAAAAGCTAACCGCAATTGACTGGAAATAAAGGGATTAGAACCGTAAAGCACTGGCCATCCACCATTTTTACCGTCCATTGTCGCAGCACTCAATATCGCAGATGATGCGGAAGTGAGACCACTTAATCCGTAAGCATAACCAGTGGACGTATTTTGTACACCTCTCACAATATCTGCACCAAGTCCAGCGGCATATTCCGTTTGCCCGATCGTACCGGAGCCCGCCTCAATGACGATATAGCCAATAAGTTCCGTCGCACGCGTCTTGTCAGGATCTTCCCCAACATGTTTGCCTGCTCCAAAAGAGGAACTACTCGGTGGATTCTTTCGAGAATTAGCGGAAGAAGCCCAGAAAGTTGACCAATCAGAATCATTAAAGCTCATGACTTGTCCAAGAATTACTGGGGCGGAATAAGCCTGTTGGTAACTACGAGGCTCAATGGACCAGTCCCTGTCTTCAGCAGTTACGCTGGAATTCACCTTTACGGCTTCCAGCTTAACCCCATCTTGGGCTACCGTATAGACCCCTTCTTCAATTACAAAATAGTGGACATCGTAGCTTCCCGCCGAGATCCCGTTCGTAGTCTGAACGCGTAACTCAAAAGCACTACCACTTGCGTTACGGATTCTGGTTATAACCGGCGCAGTGCTCGAATTGGGCGTAACAACAGTCGCAACGACAACCATTGAACCGTAAGCATTAGATAATGGAACAGAAACCCAAGCATCGCTTATACCGTTAACGATACCTTGATCGTAGAGCAGGCAAGCCGCACAATCGGGGCCTCCACAATCAACACCCGTTTCCGAGCCGTTCTGGATGCCGTCAGTACAGGTTGGGCAAGCCGCACAATCGGGGCCTCCACAATCAACGCCC
>JBLHRW010000195.1:0-9085 GCA_047626445.1 Neolewinella sp. | reverse complement strand
CATAGCCATAGCTACGTGAGGTTTTCAGTTGGGAAGTACAGCGCCGCGATGGCAAGTTAAATGGATGAATATTTATGAACTCGACCACTAGTGGTCTGTAGCTTTCAACCCGGATAGTAGAGAAATGTATGGGGTAGTGATAGGGAGATACGTTTAACCATAAAAGTAGGTCAACCTCAATTTGAAAACAAAAACTTTTGCATTTTTGCTTCAAACACTTTTTAAATCTATTCCTTCAGCTCCTCCGCCAAAAACCGTCCAGTATGGCTTTCTTCCACCTTAGCAATCTGCTCCGGCGTACCCTTGGCCACCACGCTCCCGCCACCTCGGCCGCCCTCAGGACCTACGTCAATGATGTAATCCGCCACCTTGATCACGTCCATGGTGTGCTCGATGACAATGACCGTATTCCCCTTTTCCACCAGCCCCTGCAGCACCCGTAGCAGGTACTGAATGTCTTCAAAATGAAGGCCCGTAGTTGGTTCATCGAGAATATAGCAAGTCTGGCCCGTGGCTCGCTTACTCAGTTCTTCGGACAGCTTTACCCGCTGGGCTTCGCCGCCAGACAGCGTCGTGGCGCGTTGCCCCAAAGTGATGTACCCCAGGCCCACATCATTCAGTGTCTTCAACCGCCGGTAGATTTTCGGAATCGGCTGGAAGAATTCGCTTGCCTCAGCGACCGACATATCCAGTACTTCATTGATGGATTTACCTTTATACAGGATCTCCAGTGTCTCCCGGTTAAAGCGCTTACCCAGGCAGGTTTCGCATTCCACCTCTACGTCGGGCAGGAAGTTCATCTCAATTGTCCGGCTACCACTACCCTTGCATTCTTCACAACGACCTCCCTTGACGTTAAAGCTGAACCGCCCTGGCTTATATCCACGGATCTTCGCCTCGGGCAGGTTCGTAAATAAAGCTCGGATATCGGTAAAGACCCCGGTATACGTAGCTGGGTTAGAGCGTGGCGTCCGACCAATCGGGCTCTGGTCAATGTCAATCACCTTATCCAGATGATCCAGGCCCTTCACCGTTTTGTACGGCAACGGCCGCTTCACACTCTTGTAAAAGTGCTGGCGTAGGATCGGATAAAGAGTTTCGTTGATCAACGTCGACTTCCCGGAACCACTCACGCCCGTAACGCAGGTGAAGGTGCCCAACGGGATTTTGACGTTGACGTTCTGCAGGTTGTTGCCGGTAGCCCCTTTCAACTCCAGAAAATTCCCGTTCCCCTGCCGGCGCTTCGCCGGAATTTCAATCTTTTTCCGCCCGGCGAGGTAGTCACTGGTAATGCTGCCAGCGTTTTTCTTGAGTAGAAACTCTTTTGGTTTGCCAGCGGTAACGACAGCACCACCTTTTACCCCCGCTCCCGGACCAAGGTCCAGCAAGTAATCGCTGGCCATCATGATGTCCCGATCGTGCTCCACCACCAGCACCGTGTTACCAATGTCCGTAAGGTCGCGCAGGGCGCGGATCAGCCGCATATTATCCCGTTGATGCAGGCCGATGCTTGGCTCATCGAGGATGTAGGTAATACCCGTCAGTTGACTGCCAATCTGCGTTGCCAGGCGGATGCGCTGGGCTTCGCCGCCGGAAAGCGATCGCCCGGGCCGGTCCAGACTCAGATAGCCCAGCCCCACGTGCAGCAAAAAGCGGAGGCGGAAGCGGATTTCCTTCAGGATATCCGTCGCGATCAGCTTAGTGCGTTTGTCCATGCCGTTCTCGGCAGTTTCCATCCAATCGCCGAGTTCCCCCAGGTCCATCCGGGCCAGATCGCTGATGGTGAGTTCCTTGATCTTGTAGTGGCGGGCTTCTTTACGCAGCCGCGCGCCTTCGCACTCGGGACAAGCGTCGATGGTCATGAAATCCTCCGCCCAGGTGCGAATCCGTTCACTGGTTGTTTCCTCATACCAGCGGGTGATCATGTTGAACAGGCCATTCTTGCGAACGTCCCAAACCATATCGTGGGCAATACGGTCGTACTTGCTTTTCTTTTGGCCACCGGCCTTCTTCTCCTCCCCGTGCAGAAGTACGTTGAGGGCAGCTTCGGGCAGCTTACTAATCGGGTCCGACAGCTTAAATTTGTAAGCTTTAGCGATTTCTCTAACCTGCTTAAAGGTGCTGTTATCCCGGTCTTCCCCCAGCGGCCTCAGGCCGCCTTTATTGATGCTGACGCTGCGGTCGGGGATGATTTTATCGATGTCGGGGCTATTGACCTGCCCTAGTCCCTTACACGTAGGGCAATACCCATAAGGGGAATTGAAACTGAAGGTATTCGGGTTCGGTTCCTCATAAGACAGTCCGTTTTCGGCGTCCATCAGGTTTTTAGAATAGGGGGCGGTATCGCCGGTATCTGCATCCTGGATGAACACGAGTCCGTCCCCCATTTTCAGGGCGGTCTGCAGGCTCTGGCTCAGTCGGTCCAGCCGGTCGGGTTGCATCTTCAGTCGGTCGATGACCAGCTCAATGTCGTGGACTTTGTAGCGGCTGAGCTGCATGCCTTCCTTCAGGTCCACAATTTCGCCGTCGGTCCGTACCTTGGTGTAGCCTTGTTTGCGTACCTGCTCAAACAGTTCGCGGTAATGCCCTTTCCGGCCCCGGACCAGTGGTGCCAGTACGATGATTTTATTACCCGCGTACCGTTCGGCAATCTGCTCTTTCATCTGCTCCTCGGTGAATCGGAGCATGGGCTGACCGCTGATGTAGCTGTAGGCCGTACCAGCGCGAGCATACAGCAAGCGCAGGAAATCATAAATTTCGGTTACGGTGCCTACGGTGGAGCGCGGGCTGCGGTTGGTCGTCTTCTGCTCGATGGAGATGACGGGGCTCAGGCCCGTGATTTGTTCCACGTCCGGCCGCTCCATGGTGCCCATAAACTGGCGGGCGTAGCTGCTGAAGGTCTCCATGTACCGCCGCTGGCCTTCGGCATAGATGGTGTCGAAAGCCAGGCTGGACTTACCGCTTCCACTCAGCCCCGTAATAACGACGAGTTGGTTCCGTGGCAGTTCTACGGAGATATCCTTGAGGTTGTTCTCCTTAGCACCGATGACGGTAAGAAAGCGTTCGGCGTGCGGAAGTTCCAGCTTTTTGGCATTACGCTTTTTTGGCGCGGACGCAGGTGCAGAGGAAGTTGAAGGAGCAGTCTTTTTGGCGCGGGGCATAGTCTCTTTTTCGCCGACTAGTGGACTTTCCACCAGGGCTATTTTTGCAACGGTTCAAAGGTAGGAAGGTTGGGGAACTTTTTGTATAAAAACAATAAAAATAAACCACGAAAAGTATTTTACCGTCAACCTCTGATTCAGTTGCATCTTACTGGGAAACTAATATCATGTTATTTCGCGCAGCATTATATCTAATAATCTCATTACTTCTAGCTGGATGTGCCGTATGTGTATTTCGGTAAAGGAGTAGCCCAATGAATGCCAACTCATCGTTTACGGTGCCTTCAAAGTCGAGGTCAGCACGGAAGGTGTAGCAAGCGTTTTCGAGCCGTTGGAATGCGCCCGCCTCAACGTCGATGTCACCAGCCCCCGCTTCCGTCGTTGTTTCGAGAACCGAGCTGGCATTTCTTACTCCAATACTGGTGGGGTCATCGCCACGGGTACCCTGTTAAGGATCGAAGTAAATCCTTTTTTCATCGACATCTCCTCCAGTACCCCATTTATGCGGCAGGGTGATTTCCTAACGTTTGAATTGGGCGACCTTGCGCCATATACTTCCGGCCGGGTTGATCTCTCTTTCACCGTTAGTTGTAATGCCGAACTTGGCCAGTATCACTGCCTCATTGCCGACATTGACGCACCAGAAAAGTGCCCCTTAGTTTCCGAAGTCGCCTACGTAGCCGTCGAGCCCGGAAGCTGTACGGGAGACAGCCTCAGCTTTCTGGTTACGAACTTTGGCCCTGTACCAATGAGTATTCCGCTGGCTTACACCATTTACGAAGATGCCGTCCGCAACTTTAACCTGAGCGACAGTCAGCCTGGATTAGCTGCGGGGGAAACCGTCAGACTGAGCTTCCCGGCGAGCGGAGCAACCGTACATTTAGTGGTTAATCAGGAGCCGGGTACCCTGGCACCAGCTTTTCCTGCTGCGGCAATTTCGGGATGTAACGGGATGTCAACGGGGTTCACTAGCGTAATTGCCACGAAGTCCCCCCCTCTTTCTGAATAACGATCCGCTCGGCGTTTTCACCATCAAGGCCATTAATGACCCTGCAGATATTCTAAAGCAGGCCGGGTTGTAGACCGGGCGATACTTCAGGATTGGGCTAGGTATCCAGGCAAACGCTAAGCCAGCCAGCTCCGGGTAACCTCATCCGCGTAATATCCCTGTTTACCCTCTTTCAGCTTGAACCGCACCATATCCCCTTTAGCAAGGCCTTCTACCAACATGTTTTTGGTGCGAAAATGGAACTCTTCCTGGGTCCCGACTAGGCGTAGGTAACCGTATCCCTTGTCGGAAAGGTAGAATATGATGATGCCTTGGTGGTCGTTCACACCGCGAAGATCGTGATTGTTTTTCTTCGAGACGAGGCTAGTTCCGCCCCCCCCCCCCGGTCTTTACTCGCTAGGTGGTTCAACATTTAATGGTGGGCAGCCAGCTGGCATGATAAACTTCAGCGGTTCGCTAATCTTCCGCTTGGCATACTCCTCCGAATTGGCTGAAAAGTGCCACTCCAGGTAGTTGTTATAGTATTCGGTAAGCGGTTCCATACCAGCTGCCAAGCGTAGGCGGTCAACCCCACAGGTATCTTCCAGAAGAGGTAGTTCCAGCCCTAAGCCTCCCCGGTTAAGCTGGGTGCCGTAGCGCTGGGCGCGCCCGGTATTCTTCAAGACGCGATCCGTGAGATAAGCCATTTTTTTGTAGTAATCCGGATGTTGGTAAGTGCTGTCTATTCGCATTGCCTTCAGTACTACTTCCTGAAACGCTGGATCAGCATCGCAGTGTTGTACCATAATCCAGTAGTTGTGTACGCCACGACGCCCTACTTCCTCGACTCTCGGCAGACCATGGCTCAAGAATAGCTCCTTCAAACGACTACAATTATCGTTGAATACACTATCCCTGGAAGCCACCAGATTGGCTATGGGCAATTTATCCATATGCCGGCCGAAGTAGTCCTGAATCAGCGAATCCGCCGCTTGGCGATCTGCCAATTCGTACGTTAGTAGTTGGTCGTTAGTCAGACCGGATTGGGAACCAGGCGTACACCCACAACACCAGAGGGAAGAAAGTAAAAGAAAAATACGTAACATCGGCAGTAAGGTTATTTACTGCAAAGGTATTCTTGGCAGCACCGCCAAAATTGTATGGATGTAACCCCCTCTACAGCGGCTGCCAATAAACATCACATTCCTTTTCCAATTGCAGAATTTCGGCGAGCAACTGTCGGGGCGTAAGCCCGCTCAACCTGCGAAAGTCACGGACCATATGGGATTGATCGTAATAGCCCGAAATATAAGCCAGCCCGGTTAAGCTCTCTTTCGTGTCTTCCTGCCGTACTTGTATTGCACTTCGAAAACGCCCGATCCGTTGATAACTCCCCGGCGTACGCAAAGTATGTGCTCTGAAGGTCTTATGTAAGGTCTTTCTTGAAGTCCCGATTAATGATGCAATGCTTTGGACCGACATTCCTTTATCCAAAAGCCTCATGGTGATACCGATAACGGCTACCTCATCTTTTGATGGTTGCTGATTGCCCAATAGTGTGTCCCTCAACCATAATTCAATCAGATATTGGCGCCGACCTGGATCCTTTGTGCAAAATATGCTCAATTGTAAGTCCAAGATAGCCTTATTCCATTTTTTGCCCTTTCGCTGTAAGTAGGCTAACCGTTCCGCAAAAAAAGCAGTGTATTCGGGTCGGATCAAGATGGACAGTTCATAGATAGGGCCCTGATATTCAAAACTGAAAGGTTTGGTAATCGTATCAAAGAATATTGAATAGCAAGTGTCAGGGCTGTTATGCAGGACAATGGTATCGTTGATTCTTTCAATAAGCGTGTTCCAGCCCAACGACAGCACCGAATTATTACTTGGGAAAGCGCGAAAGTTACTCCGATCATTATCCAGTCCTTCAACCAGGTAATAGGAAAGAAAAAATCTTTGAAGATTCGGGGCATCGCATTGAAAATGCTGCAGCTTCATTTACGTTCGAATTTTTCGTTTTCCATCTAATGAACTGCTAACATAAGCTTGATGATCAACTCAAAGAAAGGCTTTAACACTTTCTCTGTCCATAAAAGGTCTTACCCGCACATAAGAAAGCCGCTTCTTCCTTACGGGGAGAAGCGGCTTTTAAGGCCCCACAATATGGGAAGGCTTTAGTTTCTTATTTCCCCGGCACGCTTACCGGCAGAGTAGTTGATTTTCAACTGACCACTCTTACGGAGTTTAGTTTTTACGTCTTGCACGATACCCATCGTAACTGAGCCATCGACCCGGAGGGAAGAGGTAATCCGGCTGCGCTTGGCTTCGGGGAGTTTTACTTTGTGCTGTTCGAGGAACAGGGGGATATCATCTACGGTTGAAATCTTATCGCCCAACTGAATGCGGGGAGAAGTTCCGTACACTTCTGCATACTGCTTGGTCGGGCTACCCACGTAGATGTAGTTAACCAATGACTTTTCCTCCAGCTTAGTAAGCTGAGTAGCTTCCGGCGTGTTCACCTTCAGCTTAAGATCGGAATCCCGCAGAACGGTTACCATCATAAAGAAGAAGAGTAACATGAAGATGATGTCGGGTAAGGAAGCAGTGGAAACTTTCGGCTTTGCCTTACCGCGTTTTTTAGTAAACTTAGCCATTAGTTGATGCTTAAGAATTGGGGGTGAACGACTTGTTTGGTCGTAAGATGCCACGCGGAGCGTGACTGGTGGGTAAAGCGGGAATAAAAAATCGGGCCGGCTTGCCGGAGCAAGTCGGCCCGGATTAATTATTTCTCTTCACCAAAGTTGGTAGGCTCCGCTTCGGAGAGTACCATCGGAATTTCCGACTTAATGGCCTTACGCTGGGCGTAGGGCATGTCGTCGGAATAAGGCTCACCGTAACGTTTCCGCGAAAGATCATCCCACAGTTCGTCATAGGCTCCTTTGAGCTCGTTGTAAACGGCGAGATACGTTTCGTAGTTCGTACCGCGGTCATTCTTCAACGAGATGATGGCGTTCTTCGGAGACTCTGCCATATTCGGCATACGACGAGGATTAGAGATAAATTCCTTTGCGTTTTCCCGCAGGTTTGCGAGGCGCATAGGCTCTTCCCGAACCAACAGTTGATTATTCGCATTAACGAGTACGGAATACACGTTACGCTCCTTCAATCTGGTGATATCGGGCTCTTCATCAGACCAGGGCGGCAACTTTACGAGGATACCCTTGTCTTCGGCGATCGTAGTAGTGACGAGGAAGAAAATGAGGAGCAGGAAGGCAATATCTGCCATAGACCCTGCATTGATCTCATTATCCATCCGATCTCTTGAATTGGTCTTAGCCATGGTCAGTAGAGGATTTTACGGGTTATTTAAAGAGACCGCGGATGCCAAAGACCACCAAGGTGGCGATCGACAGGCCGAGCATTACCAGTGAAGCCAAGATGGCACCACTAACGAATTTCAGGTTACCGCTGCTAAAGTCCGTCTCCTGAGAGTCCATGAATTTATTGATGGCGTTCTGAATTTCGGGCGTTTCCTGGGCAATGTCACCGTTGGCTGAAGAGTAGCCAACGAAAACGATGATGCCAAGTACCGCCAGGCCGATGAGGCCTTTAAGAGAGCCTTTTGGATCGCCAGCGAATTGGACGATACCAAAGACCAGTGCGATCACGAAGGCAAGAGCGGTAAGGATCAGAGAGATACCGAGACCAAAGTCAAAAACTTTAGTGTCGTATTTTTCGGGTCCGGCGCTTTCAGACATCAGCAGTTCCATCTCGGCATCGGTGCCGGAGAAAATGCTGATCATAAAGATTGCTACAACCAGCACTCCAATCCCGAAAGCCAGCGCTTGACCGTATTTATTTAAAAATGCGTACATGCTATGATTGGATTTAAAAATGAGGGCTGGTTTAAGCCTTGAAGCTGTTGTTAGTGGCCATCATGTCGACCAGAGCGATGGAAGAATCTTCCATCCGGTTAACGATACCGTCGATCTTGTTGATGATGTAATTGTAAAGGATCTGGAGGATAATGGCGACTACCAGACCGAATACTGTGGTAAGGAGGGCTACCTTAATACCACCGGCTACTACTGCAGGAGAGAGATCACCTACCGTTTCGATACGGTTGAATGCCTGAATCATACCTACTACCGTACCCATGAACCCAAGCATGGGTGCAATGGCGATGAACAGGGAAATCCAAACGAGGCCGCGCTCAAGTAGGCCCATTTGTACGCTACCGTAGGATACGATGGCTTTTTCGACACCGTCGGGGCCTTCTTTGGCGTGGCGCAGTCCTTCGTAAAGTACGCTGGCAGTAGGGCCAGGCGTTGATTTCGCTACTTCCTTGGCACCATCAATGTCGCCTTCTTCGAGGCGCTCACCAATGCGGGAGAGTAGTTTGTCCGTATTGACGGAAGCAAGGTTGAGCGTGATGATACGCTCAATACAGAAGGCGAGTCCGAGAATCAGACAGACCAGTACGATCGCCATGAAGCGCCAGTCACCATCGATGAATTGCTTCTTGAGGATCTGGAAACCAGAGGAGTCCTGAGCCGCAAGATCCGCGGCGGAAAATGCTACCAGCGTAAGAGCCGCCAGCGTTTTGGAAAGATGTCGCATAGCCAAGTTTGGGTTTAACGAATAGTTTGTGCGTGAAGAGAAAAAGCCGAATTCGCCTTTAGGCACATCGGTAAGTTGAATCTTGAACCGCCGTTGCGGTCATTTGTGCGGTTAGCACCGTGCAAAGTAAGGAAAGCATGGAGTATTTCCAGCTTTTCCCTTGTCAATATAAAAAGAGTAGGATGACTTTCCTTGGTCGTATTCGCTGTGCGCTTAGTTCGTACACCTGCGAGACGACCGGGGAGATACCTCCTACTTCCTTCCTTGTCAATGCGGAAAGAGCAAAATGATTTCCCTTGGTCGTATTCGCTATGTA
>JBLHRW010000194.1:0-9152 GCA_047626445.1 Neolewinella sp. | reverse complement strand
ACCTTAGCCCCAATGCGAGAGTGTTCACTCAACTGTGTCACGTAAATATGCGATATTAGATTATGTCACAGAAAAAGTCAAAACAACAAACTCCTTCAGCAGAAGGAGAAGGCTTCGACTACGAAGCGTTCCGTTTACAGGTTATCAGCGGTTTAATGCGCGGCGAAGACTTGATGGGCGATAACGGCCTACTCAAGCCATTGATCAAAGATTTCGTCGAAGGGGCACTGGAAGCGGAGCTATCCGATCACATTAATGAGACCAAAGCGGAAGGGAAGGAAAACCGATTAAACGGACCTGCCAGTAAGACTATCCGTAGCATTGCTGGTGCTGTAGACCTGGAATATCACCGTGATCGTTCGGGGACCTTCGAGCCCGTTACCGTAAAAAAACGACAGCACCAATTAGCCCTGGGCTTTGACAATCAGATCCTGGAGCTCTACGCGATGGGTAATTCTTTACAAGACATTGCTCGTCATCTAAAGAAAATGTACGGTGCGGAGATGAGTACGGCCCGCTTGTCCGAAGTAATTAACGCCACTTGGGAGCGAGTAAAAAAGTGGCATGAAAGACAGCTAGACGCTTGTTACGTAGTCATGTTCGTAGATGCGGTTCATCTCAATATTCGGCGGCAGGACGGGGTTCGTAAAGTAGCGCTCTACGTCGTTTACGGTATTAGCGTACTCGGATTCCGGGAGATTATAGCCATCTATCCTGGTCAAGGAGGAGAAAGTGCTACTGAATGGGCAAGATGCCTTCAGGACTTGAAGAACCGCGGAGTGAAGGATGTCTTCGTGCTTTGCAGCGATGGTCTAGCGGGCCTAAAAGAAGTTCTTTATGATGCTTTTCCTGAAGCCAATATTCAGCGTTGTGTCGTGCATAAAATCCGCAACTGCATGAAGATGCTTGATCACCAGGATAGTCGTCAAGTGTTGCGCCAACTCAAAGAAGTTTACACCTCGGTTAACGAGCCAGAAGCCCGGCGTAAGCTCGAAGAGTTTAAGCTGTTCTGGAAAGGGAAATACGATGTGGTCGCTGGGTTATGGGAAAAAGATTGGACCGAACTGATGGCCTGTATGAAACTCGGACCGGCGCTCAAGAAAATCACCTACACGACCAACGCTATTGAGAACCTAAACCGAGAGATACGAAGGGTTACAAAAACGAAAGGCCCTTGGCCCAACGACCAGGCACTACTTATCCAGTTGTTCTTGTCGCTGGACCGCAAAAAAGACAGTTGGCACAAGAAAGTCCACCAGTGGGCAAGCATTCATCGAGAACTCGTCAGAGATTTTGGCGAGCGATTCACCAAACACATTTCTTAACTAGTGACACAGTTGACTGAACACTCTCGACTCCTGCAACCTGCAACCTGCAACCTGAATCCTGCAACCTGCAACCTGAATCCTGCAACCTGCAACCTGCAACCTGCAACCTGCAACCTGCATCCTGCAACCTGCAACCTGAATCCTGCAACCTGCAACCTGCAACTTGCAACCTGAATCCTGCAACCTGCAACCTGAATCCTGCAACCTGCAACCTGCAACCTGAATCCTGCAACCTGCAACTTGAATCCTGCAACCTGCAACTTGAATCCTATCTTTACGCCTCCATCAAACGCCCCCATCCCTGTATGGCCACCAAAAAAATGAACAACGCCCGCCTGGTTCCTTTCATCATCATGTCTTTGCTTACCCTGATCTTTCTGATCTGGGCGATGCAACAATGTGGCACCCGCGATGGTGACTATGCCATGATCGCCGAAGGAAAGGCGCGCGAGACTTACCTGGACAGTATCCGAGAGGTTGAGCAGAATGCACGCATCGAGGCCGAGATCACCGCCGAAGTGGAGGCCCGCGCCGGAGCCCAGCTCCGCGCCCGCACCACGCCTTTGCCGGGAGATAGTGTGGTCCGCCCTCCAGCCTCGGAGGTTATTATCGAGAAAGTAACTGCTCTGTATTCCACGATCGACGGCCTCAACGTACGCAGTGGCCCCAGCATGAAAAGGGGGGTGGTCACCCGCCTGAAGCTTTACGAAGAAGTCTTCTTCACCGGTGAAGTGACGGATTCGCTGTACAGCATCGACTTGGGTGATATCACCCCAACGGCTCCCTGGGTCAAAATAAGGATGGAAGACGGTAAGGAAGGCTGGGTGTACGGTGCCGGTGTGTCGTATTACAAGTTCCAGCTGAAAGGCGTTATTACGGATTAACCGACCCTGACGCATCAAGCATTTTGTAAGACAAAGGAACTTCGACTCATGCAAGTAGCCCATCCAATTTCCGCAGCAGCACTGGCTACTGAACTCTCCGCCGAACTGATTGGCGACGGCAGTATCCTGATTACCGGCATCAACGAAATTCATCACGTTGAGACCGGTGACCTGAGTTTTGTCGATCACCCCAAATATTATGGTCCCGCACTGGCCTCTGCGGCATCGGTGATCCTGATTGACCAACAGATGGAATGCCCGCCGGGTAAAGCCCTGCTGGTCATCGACCAGCCGTTCACCGCCTACAATAACCTGGTGTTGCGGGAACGGCCCGTACGCCCATGGAACGAAGCCATCGACCCAACGGCCCGCATCGGGCTCAATACAATCATCGGACCAGGAGCTGTCGTAGGCGCGCATGCCGTGATCGGCCGTGATTGCCGAATCGGCCCTAACGCAATGATTGGCGACGGGGTAGTACTGAAAGACCGGGTAACCGTAGGCCCCGGTGCCATTATCGGCAGCGAGGCCTTTTACTTTAAAGGTGGTAAAGACGGCCTGACTCCCTGGCGGAGTGGCGGTTCCGTATTGCTGGAGGAGGATGTGGCCATCGGGCCTAATTGCAACATCGCCCGGGGCGTGTCGTCTACCACGACCATCGGCAGGGGCACTAAGCTTGATGCCCTGGTCCAGATCGGTCACGATTGCAAGATCGGCCAGCACTGCCTCATGGCTGCTCAGGTCGGTATTGCGGGAAATACCACAGTGGGCGATTGGTGCGTCTTTCAGGGGCAGGCCGGCATCGCGCAAAATATTGTGCTGGGGGATCGGACGGTCATTCTGGCCCAAAGCGGCGTAGGCAAAGACCTGGAGGGCGGGAAGGCTTACTTCGGTAGCCCGGTTCAGGAAGCGCGTAAGGCGTTTCAGGACATTGCCGTACTGCGGAGACTGGGAAAGAAATAGATTGCTGCCGTAATCAACAACCCGCCCGACGACCAATATTACAAGACCTGCGGCCTTGATGCGTAGCCGTCCGACGGGAATACACAGATTCTTAGCCGCGGGCCGTCGGGCCGCTCGAAGCTTCGGCGGAGCCGATGCGTAGGCGGTCGGACGGCTTGGAGGCTAGAAGTAGTTAAAACTGTACTTATTATGTTACTACCCCACCTGGAACCTAATCGCCTGGAAGCCGGCTGCGACGAAGCCGGCCGCGGCTGCCTCGCCGGCCCCGTCTTCGCTGCGGCGGTCATCTTCCCGATCGGGTACTCCGACCCGGAGTTGAACGACAGTAAAAAACTAAAAGAAGCGGATCGGGACAAGTTGCGAAAGCGCATCGAGGAGAATGCCCTGGCCTGGCAAGTCGCCAGCTTCAGCGTTGAGGAAGTTGATAAGTACAACATCTTTCAGAGCAGCTACCGGGCAATGCACCGGGCATTGGATGGCTTGAATACGCCACCAGAGTTCTTGCTCATCGACGGTAAGTTCTTCATCCCCTACGGGGAGATGCCCTACGAGTGCATCATCAAAGGAGACGGAAAATACCAGAGCATCGCTGCCGCTGGCATCCTGGCCAAGACCCACCGGGACGAGCACATGCGGAAACTGCACAAGCAGTACCCCCAGTACAGCTGGAACACGAATGCTGGCTACCCAACACTGGCCCACCGGAAAGCGATCGAGGAATTTGGGGCTACCGAGCACCACCGGAAAAGCTTTCGCTTACTGAAAGAGGGGAAGCAGTACAGCTTGTTTGGGGAGAAGAGGGGAGTGAGTGGACAAGATAGCTAACAAGCTCTTAGAGCCACCAAACCTTACCGAAGGCATCTTCCACCAGCCGCTTGTCGGAGCCAAGGCCCATCATCATGCCGCCGCCACCAGCGCCGCAGAGCTTCAGGTTATAACCCTTTGCGGTCCACTTAGCATGAAGGTCGGTGGGGATGAAATCGGAGAATTCCCGGAGCTGGAAGTTGCTCAGTCGGGCAGTACATTCTCCGAGCGCTTTACGGTCTCCGGCCAGTAGGGCGTCGATAGCTGCATTGGCGTTGGTGGTCCATCCGGCGTCGATGGCCCGGGCGAAGCCCGGGTCGTTGTCATACCGAGTAGTGAATCGGAGAATGTAGTCAGCGGCATTTCGTTCCTGGCCGGTGTCGACCAGAAAAAAACCTTCGTTCCAGCCGGCGGGTAGCCGGGTAGTCTGTGGCGGAGCGCCGCCACCCAGTAACAACGGAGCATTGAGGTAACAGATCAGCGGGTCGGTCCCGGAGCTGGTGCCATGAAAATGCTGTTCCATGCGTGCGAGGCTCTTTCGTAACTCCTCGCCGCTGAGGGACTTACCGGCGAGCGTGGCGAAGTTGTCCCAAATGGCGGCGCAGACGGCACCGCTACTGCCGAGGCCGTAACCGGTAGGGATGTCTCCGGCTAGTCGCCAGTCATTAAGTAAATGATCTTCGAGAGCGTCGGCATCGAAAAGTTCGGAGGACATGACCACGCGCAGGTAATCGCAAAATTTGAGCAGGCGTTCGTCGGGTCGGTCTTTAACCCAGTGAAGGGATTTCATGGTGTAGGGTACGGCCAGCCCACGGCCACCGCGTAAAACGGTATGCTCGCCGTATAGCAGGACTTTGGCGGGGTATTTGCGGTGCATTATCTACTAAACTGTAAAAAGAGAGGGGAGTTCATAGTTCAATCGTCTAATAGTTCAGGAGTTACTGCCGCATGGCGATGCTCACTTCGTTCGTGTGGCATTATATATTCTTACAAGTATGGAGATAGCCCCACGAGCGGGGCGAGCATTGCCTCGCGGTAGCACTACCCACTACCTACTATGAACTACCCACTACTTATTCCGCATCCACATCAATCAAGTTGTCATCACTAACCCGGTCAATCAACTTGTTGTAAGGGTCGATACCGGCCTTAACGGGTACTTCATCTACGTAGATGTCAATGGTGTGCTCCCCCGGGGTCAGCCAATGTTTTTCGAGATAAAGGGCTTGTTTCTCCACCATCCCCTGCTTGTTGGTACCGTCTTTAGCGAAGACACCGATTTCGATCAGGCTGCGCCCGGTAGGGCGGGCTTTCTCGCTTAGGTCGCCGTTGTAGGTGATCTTTCGGGTATCGACCTTCAGGGTCACTTTGTACTTGCCGTTTGTATCAGGAGAGGTGTTGGATGTCGCTTCCAGCGCGCGGTTTTCGTAGAGGGTAATCTCTTCGAAGCTTTCCTTGAGGAAGTAGTGCAGGGAGTCGGGCGTATGGTCTTTGATGAAGCCGTACCAGTCGGTGGTGGTCGCGAAGGGTGGTTCTTCCTTTAGGCCAAAGCTGTCGACCATGGCCGCGAAGCCTGCGTTCAGGTTGTCCTCCCCGACATAATCGGAAAGTGCATACATAATCAGGCTGCCCTTACGGTACCAGACGTAAGCCTGGTCGTCGTTGTCGAGCAAGGTTTTTTCGAACTTGCTTTCGCCGGCGCGGGAGCGCAGGTAGTTGTCGAGCTCATACTTCAGGAACTTACCCATCGAGGCTTCGCCGTACTGCTTTTTAACCACCATCAGCGACGAATACTCCGCCATCGTCTCCGATATCTGGTTGGCACCGCGGGTGGCGCTGGGCGCTACTTGGTGGCCCCACCACTGGTGGGCTACTTCGTGGGCGGTGACGTTGAAGATGTAATCGTTATCGGTGGGGTCGGAGAAGTCCGCTACCCAGCCGAATGACTCTGCGAAGGGTACCGTGTTCGGGAACGACTGGGCGAAAGTAGCGTAGCGTGGGAATTCGAGGATGCGCAGCTGATCGAACTGGAAGGGGCTAAAGTTCTCGGAGTAATATTCGAGGCTCACCTTGGCCGAGGTTATGATACGGTCTATGTTGCGTTCGTGACCCTTGTGGTGGAATATCTGAATTTTGACGTCCTTCCCGTTAGAGTTCCGGTAGCTGTCTTCGGCCACTTCATAGCGGGCGGAGGAGATGTTGAAGAAATTCTGCATCTTGCCTTCGTTGGCGTATTCGAAGTAGCGGCGACCATCTTTTTCGTACTCCTTCATCAGCTTACCCGGCGCGATGGCGATCTGGTCCGGGGCGGTGCTAACGGTGGCCTTGAAGGTGACGAAATCAGCATCGTCCGTGAACAGCAGGTTACTGCGGCCAACGGGATCGTCCTGTTCCGGCAGGCTGTAATCCTTGATTTCCAGGCCGCGTTTCTTGCGTTCCAGATCGGAGGAGATGCCGCCTCCGGGGTAGCCGAAGCTGGGAAAGATGGAGTTGTTGAGGAAGGTGCCATTGAAGACGATGGCTTCCTGCGAGCCTTCATTTGGAAAGGCACCGAAGCCACCTTCGATCACCATCTCCATCGTAGAGGTTTCACCCGGTGCCAACGGATCAGCGAGGTAGTAGATCTCGAAGTCGTTCACGTCGTCCCGCTTTACCAGTTCGGGCGCTTTACCGCCAACCAGGAAGGTCGTCATAGTCGCCGTCTTCTTCCCGTAGGCGTGGTTGATCAGCAGGGTGTCGATTGGGGTATTGCCCTTGTTCTTGATGTTGTACACAACGCGGGCTTTCACCTGCCGTTCTTCAGGGACGAGGTCTACGAAGACCTCGGTATCGGTGATCTTCGGCTGCAGGAAGCCTTCGTACTTGATGTAGGTGCGCTCGAAGGCCTCCTGGTTGTCCAGGTTTTTTTCGTTAGTGGTATAGCTGTTTTTTACACTAACGTTGTTGTAGATCGTGAAGCCGGAGAGGGCGAAGACGAAGAAGGCCGCGAGGATGCCGAGGGCGGGTTTCAGTCCCCAATCCTGGCCAAAGCGCATGAACCGGCTCTTCCAGGCATTATCTGTACCGCGGGCGAAGAACAGGCCACCGATAATTAGCAGCATTGCCCCGAAGGCCATCCAGTAAACGTTAAAGGTTGTAACCGCCTTAATGAAGTGACCGAAGCCGTTCATATCAGATACGATATAACCTGGTCGGTTGCCGAAGAGGAGCATATTGTAATCGATCTCCATGATGCTGGGGATGAACAGTACCGCCGCGTAAGTCCCGATAGCAATCACGTGGCCGAGGAATTTTTTATTCACCAGTACGTGTACGAAGAAGGCCAGCGACATCAGCACGAGGTATTGAGGCCAGGTCAGTAAATAGAGATCGGTAAAGTACAGGCCGAAGTCGTAATTGAAATAGCCTTGTATCGTTTGGTTGATCACGCCCATCACCCATATCATCGTTGTCAACAGGAAGGTTACCCCAACCATTGTCAATAATTTGCCGCCATATACGGCCCAGCTGGGTACCGGCAGGGCATCACTGATCTGGTCAAATTTAACGGTGCGGTCGCGGTGAACAACTTCGCCGGTGTAAAAGACCAGGATGATCATTACGAAGAGGATGTAGGTAGCATTCTTCATCTCCAACATGGCGTAGGTCGTCGGCAGGCTCTTAGTACCGTAGATGGTATTGCCGAACCAGCCGTCGAGGAAGAGAAAGAGTAAGGCACCGCCGACAATGCCGGCGAAATAAGGATCACGGAGAATAGACTTGAACTCAATCCAGGCCTGGGCAAACATGTGGCGGAAGTAGCTGCCTGTACCGAAACTTTGCTTTACGAAGGGAATCGCCATGGCACCTGCGGCCCCGCCCTGATAAACATCAGCCTTAGCAGTCTTTTTTACCTTCTGCTTTCCGCCACCCAGGAAGCGGGCAAAATCGAAACGGAATAAGGTAAACAGCAACAAAGCCACGGCAACCAAGGGCCAGATGATCCGATTGAGCAGCAGGTTACCGGTTAACGGCGCCTGAAAAATATTCTGTTCAGGCGGTGTGAGGTATTTGGTCGTTTCCTGATAAGCCTGAATGCCGAAAGGCTCCAGCACCGAAACCAAATCTTGGTTTTCCAGGTCCTGGGAAAGCGTAACGGCCACTAGGTAAAAGATGAAGAAGAGGATACTTCCCACATAAGACACGAAAATCTTACGCGTCAGCGCCACCAGGCAGAAGAAGATGGTCCCCGCAAAAATCAAGTTTGGCCACAGCAAGAGGAGGGTTGCGCTGACGTAATCGCCAATACGCAAGGGGCCGAAGCGCTCGGCCTCTTCCCAGCCCAGAACCGGGCCGAGGGAATACCCAATGATCAAGCCCAAAACGATGCCCAGACTGATGAACAGCAGGGTGATCAACGAGCCCGTGTAACGGCCCAGCAGGTAGCTTTTTTCCGATACCGGATAGGTAAAATAGTAGTCCTTCACGCCATGCTCAATGTCGCGGTACACCGGCACGCCCATCACCGCCGAAGCGATCAGGATGCCGAACAGGCTTACCGTTCCCAACAGGGCAGTAACGGTTACGGCGGAGTTCACAAAGGCCTTTTCCGAGCCAGCATTGGCACCGTTGGTGGAAAGGATGAAACCGAGTACCAGCAGGATGCCGAAGTAGGCCCAGGTGGCGGGGCGTTTGGCGCGGTACTTTAGTTCGAACTTGAGGATCTTGAGAAACATAGTCTAGTTGTCGAGGTGTCGGGTTATCGAGGTTATCAGGGTTGTCAGGGTTGTCAGGGTTGTCGGAGTTGTCGGAGTTGTCAAGTTATCGAGCAGGCTGATTATTGAGTTTAACTTAAAACCCGATAAGCTGACAGCTCGACAGCTCGACAACTAGACCAATTCTAACTCCATTCGCTCCCCAATCCGAGTAAAGTAAACGTCTTCCAAATCGGCGTTGACGGAGGTGAAAGAGTGATCTGGTTGGGCCTCGCTAAAGACGTGAATCTCCGTTTTTCCCGCCTTGTTAGTCGGCAAAACCCACCAGCGACTTTATCAACAAACTTAGTTTACACTGTACTAGTACAGTGTAATTTAAATTCTGCCATCTTAGGCGCTGATGAATTTTGCCGCCTGGCGAGACGCTTACACCGGAGCTTAGCCGTAGCTAAGTGAGGAGGTAAGCAACGCTGCCAAGC
>JBLHRW010000193.1:0-9178 GCA_047626445.1 Neolewinella sp. | reverse complement strand
GTACTAGAATGGGTTTTAGCCGAGCCGTCACTTTTGGGGCTAAGGTAGTCCCGGCAGGGACCTATGGATTGTTGGTGGTTCCGGGGGAGAAAGAATGGACCTTCATATTGAATACTAACGGGGAGGAATTTGGTTTTGTAGAATACGACGAAGCCAAGGATGTGGTCTGGATTCAGGTGCCGGCCACCAAAGCGGGCCGTTTTTACGACGCTTTCTCCATCGAACTCGATATCAGCCCGGAGAACGCCCAGCTTTACCTCTCCTGGACCGACGTGCAGGTCAGTGTCCCAATTACCACCAGGACGGAAGAATTGGCCATGATGTACATTGATGGCCTACTTGCCGCGCCGGTGACCGGAAAGTCGGACCCTTATTTTGCAGCGGCCAGGTACCTGCTTTTTACCCGGCGGGGAGATGAAAAGGCTCCGGTAATTATTCACCAGTTGCAACAGTTAGACAAAGGATATTATCCTTACGATATGTTGACGGAAGCTTACTTTAGTCTTGGTCAGAAAGCGCAGGCTTTTAAAACCATCGACCAGGGTATTGAAGCGACCAAGCGCTAATTTGGCCACCGCCCCGAAAGACTTTTTTCGATACTGGAATATTGGAGGGAAGAGCGTGAGAAGGTGGAAGGGCTTTAACACTTGACCACTAGAAGTTTTAGGGCGACGGCGCGCAGGTGCAGAGGAAGGTTTAAGGGGCAATGGTCTGAACCTGCACCAGCCGGATTGACAGGAGCCCTCTAATATCCTGATTCCAATGCCGCCCCCTCATTGCTTCCTCCGTGCATCCCTCTGAGCTACCCTCTGTGAGAAAATTAGCTGCTTTAGTAGCTCCTCTGAATACCTGCTATAAGGCTGCTTCGTATTCTTAGAACCAATCACCCTGCGCTTCAAAAAAAAGACGGGCCCCCACCGAAGTAGATGCCCGTAATAAGAGTCCGTAAGTAAAAAGGTAGCTTCCGAAAAGGTGTGTCGCACCTACCCCAACATAGCCCGCAAACTAACCACTTTAGCCGTCCAGTCCGCCATCTTCTTCTGCTCCAATGCAATTACGGCATCGGGCGCGTTGGAAACGAAGCGCTCGTTGGAGAGCTTCTTGGTAACGCCTTTGAGCTGGCCTTCCAAACGAGCAATCTCCTCCTTAATCTTAGCGTTCTCCGCCTCAATATCAATGAGTTCGTTGAGGACCAGGTAAGCCTTGTCGTTGCCGATGAGGAAGGGTAGGGCGTTGGCCGGTGCTTCCGTCGTCAGTTCAACGGATTTAAGCGCGCCTGCTTTTCGAAGAAATTCTACTGCACCTGCGTTCGCGCCCACCTCCGAAGGAAGCCGCGAAGCGAACAGCTGCCTACTTGCAGCACTTTCGTTAACGAACAAGGCTAGTGGCTCCCGCTTCCCAACCTTGCGCTGGTTACGGATGTCGCGGATATTGGAAACGGTGTCTTGCAGCAGCGTGAAGGCTTTGACGATGTCGGCGTCGAAAGCCACAGCCTTCGGCCAGCTAGAAACCACACAGTCTTCGCCTTCCTTGCGGTCGCGAAGATCGTGCCAAACCTCTTCCGTGATGAAGGGCATGAAGGGGTGCAGGAGGGTCATCATGCGCTCGAATGCGGAGATGGCGGCCTCGTAGGTCTGTTGGCTGATGGATTCGCCTTCGCCAGGCTTGATGGCCTCCAGGTACCAAGAGCAGAAATCGCCCCAAATGAAGTTGTAGAGCGTGGCCAGGGCCTCGCTGATGCGGTATTCGCCGAGCATCCGGTCGACCTCAATGGTGACGTGTGCCAGCTTGGCTTCAAGCCACTTGGTGGCCAATAGAGCCGTCGGATTCGGGATGCCGTCGGCTACCTCGAAGCTTTGGATGAGGCGATTGGCGTTGAATATCTTATTACAGAATTTCTTGCCCTGGTTACACAGTTCTGAAGTGTTCTTCTCCTCGGGGTCCGAGGAATAGACCGGCGCGTCAAAGACAATATCGTTGCCTGCCGCCGCCGAACGCATCATGCCAAATCGGACACCGTCTGCGCCGTATTTTTCCAGAAGTTCCAGCGCATCCGGGCTGTTGCCCAGCTGCTTAGACATCTTCTTGCGCTTCTCATCGCGGACCATGCCGGTGAAATAGACGTTCTTGAACGGCATCTTACCGTTCTTCTTCACGAATTCCTCTCCCAGTAGTTCCGGGATGAACTCATAGCCAGCCATAACCATTCGGGCAACCCAGAAGAACATGATGTCCCAGCCCGTTACCAGGTCGTTGGTCGGGTAGTAGTATTCTAATTCCTTGGTGTCTTTGAAGCCGTCAAAAACGGAGATCGGCCACAGCCAGCTGGAGAACCAGGTGTCGAGTACGTCGTCGTCCTGTTTCAGGTCGGCGAGCGTGAGGGATTTCTCCGGGAACTTTTGTTGAGCGGCAGCGAGGGCTTCCGCTTCGGTCTCAGCAACGAAAACTTCCTCGCCGTAGAACCAGGCCGGGATACGCTGTCCCCACCAGAGTTGCCGGCTGACCGGCCAGTCGCGCGCGTTCTCAGGCTTGAGCCACGAGCGGTACATATTGACCATGCTCGCGGGGTGGAACTTGATCTCGCCGGATTCGACGGCCTTGAGGGCCGTAGCGGCCATGTCTTCCATCTTTAGGAACCACTGCATCGTCAGGCGAGGCTCAACGACGGCATTGGTTCGTTCCGAACGGCCGACGCTGGTGCGGTACTGCTTGGTCTCCAGCAGGTCGCCGGTCTTCTTGAGCAGCTTGACGAACTCGACGCGGGCCAGGTCGCGGTCCATACCGACGAACTCGATGGCATTCTCGTTCATCGTACCGTCGGGGTTGAGCAGGTCGATGACTTCCAGGCCATACTTCTCGCCCAGGGCGTTGTCGTTCATGTCGTGGGCCGGCGTGATCTTGAGGGCACCCGTGCCGAAATCAATGGCAACGTAATCGTCGGTAATGATCGGAACCTCGCGGTTAGCGATCGGTACGATGACGTTCATACCGTGGTACTTCGCGTAGCGCGGGTCGTCCGGATGGACGGCCAGGGCGGTATCGGCGGGGATGGTCTCCGGGCGGCTGGTGGCAACTACGATGTACTCGTCGTCCGTACCGGCAACCTTGTACCGAACGTGGTACAGGTTCTTGTTCTCCTCAGTGTGGATGACTTCCTCGTTGGAGAGAACCGTCTGGGCTGCAGGGTCCCAGTTGGTCATGCGCAGGCCACGGTAGAGTTTGCCTTTTTTGTGGAGGTTAACGAAGACCTTTATCACCGCGGCGTACAGCTCGGGCTCCATGGTGAAGCGCGTGCGCTCCCAGTCACAGCTGGCACCAAGTTCCTGGAGTTGCTTCAGGATGATGCCACCATATTCGTCTTTCCAGGCGAAGGCGTGCTTCATGAATTCTTCCCGGGTCAGGTCAGACTTCTTGATGCCCTGCTCGCGCAGTTTTTTAACAACTTTAGCTTCCGTAGCGATACTGGCGTGGTCGGTGCCAGGAACCCAGCAGGCGTTTTTGCCATCGAGCCGCGCTTTACGGACCAGAATATCCTGAATCGTATTGTTCAGCATGTGCCCCATGTGCAATACGCCGGTCACGTTGGGTGGCGGAATTACGATAGTGAAGGGCTCACGATCATCCGGCTCACTGTGGAAATAATTCTTCTCCAGCCAGTGGGCGTACCATTTGGACTCAACGTCTTTTGCGGAATAGGTTTTTGGTGCGCTGTTTCCTTCGTTGGTGGTGGCTGACATACTTAGTAAATTTCGTGCGAAGATAGTTTATAGTCGGTAGTTCATAGTTCCTAGTTCAATAGTTCATAGTTCTCGCAACTACAGACTATGAACTACTGGACTATGAACTGATTTCAGGAGTTGCAAAGACTGGGAATAATTTGAGCTTATAGCGCTTTTAGGGCGCGGCCGCAGGTGCGAAAATGGTGGAAGAAAAGCCAGGGAACTGCTATCTTTAACTTTATAAGATCAACAACCGTTATTGAGTCATGGAAGCTTCAGAACTTAAGGGGCGTCGTTTTACCGTCAATGAATATTTCGAGCAATTGGAGCAATCGCTTCATAAGTTGGAATATGCCGATGGGGAAATTAGGATGATGGCGGGAGGAACGCCGAATCATTCAACGATTGTTGATAATGCGTTTTTTGCACTGAGAAGCAATAAAGGAAGTTGCGAGGTTAAATCTAGCGAAACAGCAATAGCTGTACAAGTGCAAAACAAGTACTTTTTCCCAGACACGAGTGTAGTTTGTGACGAAAAAGCAAACTATGAAGACACCAAGGGGATTGCAATAATAACGAATCCAAGCCTTATTGTGGAGGTTCTTTCGAAGAGTACGGCGTCCCTTATCGTCAGTTGGAGAGCTTTAAAGAATACCTTCTGATAGATAGTCGTAAAATGCAGATCGATTATTTCTACCGGGAAACCAATGACCTTTGGCACATCCGCTCTTATTATAAGCCGGAGCAAAAGGTTGAGGTCCGAACGCTTGGAGTATATATTCCTGTAAGTACCTTCTATGAAGGCGTAGGGTTTGAGGAAGAAGAGAACTAAGGCTTAGGCGAGGCATCAAGTTCTCGAGTTGTCATGTTCCCCAGAGAACAAGACAACCCGATACCGTTGACGCGTAGCCGACTGACGGAGACTGACGCTTATTCACTCAATCACTCAATCACTCAATCACTCATTCTCCCATTCATTTATTCTCTAAACCATCCCCTCTAACAACCGATTCTTCCAACGAGGAAACCCATCCACTACGCCGCTCTCTGCCGCTTCATGAACGATGTACCAAAATTCGTGCTCGAAGTGCAGTGTCCGGCGGTATTGCCCCCGTCCGAGCTGGGTGATGGTGATAATTTCGTTTTCTACCGATCGGTACTGGTCTTCCAGGCTTTTCCAAAATTTAGGAATTGACCAGATGTAGGTGGCGTGGGAATTGAGCAACTCCAGGATGAAATGATTGGCCTCCCGGCCAATAGCTAAAAAGACAAACCCGAAGTGTGGCGACAGCACGAAGCGGAGTTTTGTCTCCGGCTGGTGTAGCCTGCCGGCGAGGAATTCCAATTGTTTTGCATTGCGGACCTTTTGCAGGCGGAGGATTTCGGCCAACAGGTCGTGGCCGTCATGCGGCAGGGTGGCTTTGCCCAGCTCATTGTCATCAAGGCTGTCGAATACGTCCTCCGGGGTGAAGAGGGACTTGTCGATAACCTTTATCTTATCAGGGGACAGCAGGCTTTTTACCGCCCGGGCACGGAAGATCTCCAGCATGTTCGAATTGATGCGTTCGATTTGTGGGGAGGCGGCGTCCTTAAGTAAGGCAACATCATTTTCGAAAATAAGGTAGCCCGTCACCTTGATTGTTTGGCGTTTGAGCGCCTTGACGAAGAACGGCTTGATGGACTCAAACTCGGCTACCAGGTGGTCGTTCGGTATGGAGAAGGGGATGGGGTGGAGAAGGCCTGGTAGTTCGGCCTTGCTGGCTACGTGGCCGTTGCCAAAAGTTAGCCCCAGTATCGGGTGATTGAAGGAGACGGATCTTCGCGGCAAGACTCTTTCAACAGGCGGGGTGCCTCGTAATTCTGGAGGGCTAGCGGGTGGGGGGGAGCCAGGAATAAATACCTTCCGCAACCGGTCGATTTTATAGGAGGACAACTGCGTCTTGAAAGCTTCGGCGTTTAAAGGCGCAAAGCGGAGCGCAATCACCGGCCGCTTCATCTTACGGTAGGGCTGGAAGGTGTTTGGTTCAGCCTCAAAATCGGTGATTCGGACTTTTAGCATTTGGGTAACTTCGTCGTACCCCAGCATCTCAGCTTCCCAATAGATGATTTCTCTTTCCTGGAAGCTGAAGTCATCGGCGGGCAGGTTGGTTGATGACCAGGGGACCACGCCGCCTTCGGCGTACCAGGCACCGGTGTTGTTGATTTTTAGGGTGATGGTTTTCACTTTGGTAAGATAAGTCTACTTAAGTAGAAGTACATGTTGAGGTTTGCCCCTACAGCAAAGTTTCCTAAAAAAATGCCAGCAACCCCAATCCTCCCAGCAAAAACACCTTCAATTGGGTGCTGAGCCGATGGTAATCGGTTTGCTCCCTGGCCTTGACCAGCTGTAGCAGGATGTACAGCAATCCAACCAGTAGCACCCCAATACAGATCAGCATCGGCGGTTCCAGGAAGGCTGGCCAGCCTAGAAATATGGGGCTAAGGATGGCGAGAATAACCATAATACCCATCAAAATACCAAGCTTCCTGCTAAGGGAGATGCCCCACATGACGGGGATGGTCCGACGGCCTACTTCGCGGTCACCACGGATGTCTTCGAGGTCTTTTACTAATTCCCGCAATAAGGTGGCGACGAAGGCGAAAATCATGAAGAGAACACAGACCCGGAGGGCATTACTCCCTAATTCCGGATTAGCAACGATCAACTGACGTACGGTATCGCGTTCGGCTAACAGCACTATGCCCGGTACTCCGGCACAATAGGCCGCGACCATCGCATTGCCCAGTACGGGGATACGTTTCATACCGATGCTGTAAATGGCTAGCATACCGGCAGCTAAGGGGAAAATCCACAGGAGGTGCCGCTCCCCCAGTCGGTAGGCCAAGAGCTGGCTGACAAGGAAGCCTCCCAGTAAGCACACCGCGTAGAACCACATAACGGTCTCTCTACCCAGTTGGGCTACCGGATTGGTGCCCGGCCGGTTGATGCGGTCGGTATTTACGTCCTGCAGGTCATTAATCAGGTACCCCGATCCCGTGATGAGCAGGGTAACTGTAATGAGTTCCAATAGTTTCCAACTGGTCAGGGTACTGGAGATCCCTTCCTGCTCAAAAGCAGGTAGCAGGATACGGTAACTGACCAATATCTGGGTCGCTGCGACCACCAAAAGATTGGGGAAGCGGAGGACACGAAGAACGGCCAAAATGGGGTAGTCTGACATACGGCTGCAAGGTACGGAACAAGTTGCAGCTAGTCGCTTCGCTCCTTGTTGCAGAGCGCCTTCTGCGCGTTGCAGGTTGCAGCTACCGCAACTTGCAGCTCGCTTCGCTCAAGAATGTCACTTTATTTTGTTCGCGTTCCTTATGCAACCTGCAACCTGCAACCTGCAACCTGCAACCTGCAACCTGCAACCTACTTCAGCAACGACCGGCTAATCACCAGTTTCTGAATTTCAGAAGTTCCCTCCCCAATGGTGAGGAGCTTGCAGTCGCGGTAGAATTTTTCGGCAGGAAAATCTTTGGTGAAACCGTAGCCGCCGAAGATCTGGACGCCTTCGTTGGCGCAACGGACGGCCACTTCGCTAGCGAAGAGTTTGGCCATCGCGGATACCTTGGTAACGGGTAGGTGGGCATCTTTCAATCGGCCGGCTTCGCGGACGAGCAGCTCGGCGGCTTCCAGCTCAGTGGCCATGTCGGCCAGTTTGAAGGAAATTGCCTGGAACTTACTGATGGCTTTACCGAATTGTTCGCGCTCTTTGCTGTATTTCAGTGCGGCGTTGAAGGCACCCCGGGCAATGCCCAGGCTGAGGGCCGCAATGCTGATGCGACCACCATCGAGGATCTTCATGCTTTGGATGAAGCCTTCACCGACGTCGCCCAAGACCCGATCTGCAGGGATGTGGCAATCTTCGAAGATCATTTCGGCGGTCTCACTGGCGCGCATGCCCAGTTTGCTTTCTTTCTTACCACCGCGGAAACCTTTGTCGGTCCGCTCAACGACGAAGGCGGTCATGCCGTGGCTGTCGAGTAATTCACCTGTGCGTACAATGACGACGGCTACTTCGCCACTAATGCCGTGGGTAATGAAGTTCTTAGCGCCGTTCAGGATCCAGCTGCCATCGGCCTGTTGTTCCGCAACGGTACGCATTCGTCCGGCATCAGAACCGGTATTGGGCTCCGTTAGGCCCCAGGCGCCGATGTGTTCTCCGCTGGCCAGTCTGGGTAGGTATCTGACTTTCTGGGCTTCGCTACCAAAGGTAAGGATGTGGTTGACACAAAGGCTGTTGTGCGCCGCTACGCTCAGTCCGATAGAGCCGCAAACCTGTGAAATCTCGTCGACAATCGTAATGTATTCGGCGTAGCCGAGGCCAGTGCCTCCGTATTCTTCCGGTACCAGGACCCCCAGGAAACCATAATCGCCCATTTCTGTAAATACTTCCCGTGGGAAGTGTTCTCTTTCATCCCAGTCCATAAAGTCCGGACGGATGCGGGTTTCAGCGAAATCCCGTGCGCTTTGCCGGATCATCTCCAGTTGTTCCGCATTGGACGTTGTAGAAAGGGTGGTAACCATGATCTTGATTTTATTAGCTAGAAGTAGGAAAAGAGCCCAAAATACTTGTGGTGGTGGGCGGCTAAGGCTGAGGTAATAGAATGCTAAAGTACGAAAATTGTTGTTTAGCGGCCGTAATATACGGGTCCTTGGTCCTATGATGTACACCTTTGGCTAGGTTTCGTGATGGCGGGGTGGTCTTAGGGCGCGGCCGCAGGTGCGAGGAAGGGTTGAAGAGAGCAAGGACCGTCAACGAAAACAGGGGCTCTCTTGATCCTACGGATCGTCGATCAACCCTCGCTAAGCCGGGCGACCCTCCGGGGCTACATTTTAAGTCTAATTGAAAAACAGCTGTGGGGTAACGTAGTGATTTGGCTGGGTGATGAGTGCTTGTACCCTTGATTTGCTTTTGAAAAGCAATTGTTTTTCAATTGAGGTGGGAGCTGCTTTTCTAAATATGCAGAAAGATTCATGTCACATTTTCCTGATTCACTGCTTCTACTTGTGACCATCATATTAACCCGCTAGAGCGTATTCATTGCCAACTTAATTCAAGCAGGTCAGAATTTATGTTGTTAGCCTTCCCTGTAATCTATTTAACCACATGAAACCAATGGGGAAATTCCCTTTCTATCCACAAATGGACAGCATGGACTGCGGTCCCGCCTGCCTCCAAATGGTCCTGCAACACCACGGCCGATACTTCCCCTTACCCTGGCTACGCTCCATTTCCTTCATCAGTCGGGAAGGAGTAAGCCTGAAGGGAATCGGTAAAGCAGCGGAACGTACCGGACTACGCAGCATGGCCGTCAAAATCCCTTTCGCCGGCGGTTCCGAAGAGCCCTGCTTACTGAATGCGCCGCTTCCGATCGTTGCCCACTGGAACCAGAACCATTTCGTCGTCGTCCAC
>JBLHRW010000192.1:0-9194 GCA_047626445.1 Neolewinella sp. | reverse complement strand
ATGAGAAGGCGCTTAACTTCGAAAACTACCAAGCCGCCGCTGCGGCAACGGATGACAACTCGGTTAATGTTCGGGTTTGGTGGGACTTTGAGTAGGAGCTAGAAGCTAGTTCTCTAGCTTCTAGTTCCCTAGTTCCCTAGTCCCTAGCACCTAGTTCTCTAAATTATTCTCGACAAGTTTAAACAGCTCAACAATCGACAACCTCACGCTGATACAATGGCTTTTAGTCATCGGCTCCAGCCTACTGCTCTTCGCCGTAGCCCCATTTGCCCGGACAGCAGCCGAATTCTTCGGCGGTTCGCGGCGGGACCGTGCCCCTTCGTTTGTGGCGCTGACGAGTAGTCTGGTCATCAGTTGGTTGTTTGCCAAATCGATCACCAATGCGGCGAATTTAGGCTTGGCTTTCGGTCTTGTTGGGGGCGTTGCCTACGGCGCTTACTACCTTAGTTTTGGGGTAGCGGGTTGGGTGATTTACCGGATGCGAACGGTCGGTGGCTTCACGTCCATCCATCACTTTTTATCGAGTCGTTTTGGGAAGGGAGCTATGGTGCTTTTTTCGTTGTTGATTTGTTTCAGGTTGTTCAACGAAGTGTGGTCGAACACGATGGTGATTGGCAGCTATTTTGGAGGGGTGGGGGAGCCGGCTTATATCCTGGCTATTCTGGTGTTTACCGTATTGACGCTGGCTTACAGTTTGAAGGGTGGCATGTCTTCTAGCATCCTGACGGATGTGATCCAGATGGCCTTGTTTGGTGTGTTGATTACGGTGATTTTGCTGGCGATTTTGCCCCAGGTCGATTACCAGGTTGCACCAATTATGACGAGCGGGGAATGGACCATGGCTGCTGGTGGAAACCTGTTACTGGTGGCGATCCTGCAAAGCTTTAGCTATCCGTTTCATGATCCGGTGATGACGGATCGTGGCTTTCTGAGTGATCCGAAAACGACGCTGAAGGCATTTATGTGGGCGATGCCGATCGGCTTCATTTGCATTGTCTTGTTCAGCGTGGTCGGCATCTACGGCGGTATTGCCGGCGTGGAGGGTCAGGCACCCGTGGAGGTGGCCAAGTTGTTGGGGGGGGCGGTGTTGTTGGTCATGAACTTCATCATGATCACTTCGGCGGCGAGCACGCTGGATTCTACGTTTACGAGTTTTGCTAAGTTGGCGGTGGTTGATATCAAGGGGGTAAAGGAGGAAGGGAGAAAGGGGGCGGGGCCGCAGGTGCAGGGAGAAGGATTTGAGCAAAGTGGGGATGAGTTTCGTTCTCCGGCATTTAGGCTGGGTGCTGCAGCTGGGCAGACTTCTCAGCAAACCGCAGGAAAAGCGCAAATCAAACCAATCTCCGCCGGCCGCCTGGCGATGATCCTAATCACCATCCTGGGGACGATTCCCGTTTTTCTGGGGCCAGAGATCCTCTCGGCTACCACCGTTTCCGGCGCCATGGTAGCCGGGTTGGCCCCAGTGTTTTGCTTGTGGAACGTTAAGGCTCCACCGCTGAGTTTCTGGTTGTCGGTGGGCTTTGGCTTACTGTGCGGTTTTGCGCTGGTCTTTGGCTGGTGGCCGAAGCATTGGACGGTTTCTACGGGGAAATACGCCGACCTGCTGGGGGTGACCTTGGTGGAGGTGATGGGGTGTTTTCTGCTTTACTTGTTTCCTGTATTTTTGCAAAAAAAAGGTCTTGGTTGAGTACGTCGCGGTCCGAGCTACTTGATTCGGAATTAAAATGTCTCAACTTGTTCGGGTGGGGACACCCTCAACCAAGCCATGTCCAGTTGGTATTGTATTTTATCCACCGCCAAATTTTCTGGCCAGAGTTGTTATAGTCTTCCCTCGACATCGGTATTAATGTTGTTAACCCATGAATGAAACAAGCGAACCCCTAACCTGGCAAGAATTCACCCGCGTCCAAATGCACGTAGGCACCGTCCTGAGCGCCGAACCTTTCCCAGAAGCCCGCAACCCCAGCTACAAGCTTAAGATCGATTTTGGCCCGCTAGGAGAGCGGAAGACCTCGGCCCAGATTACCGATCTATACCAGCCCGAAGCGCTGATTGGACGACAAGTAATTGCCGTGTTGAATTTCCCGCCGAAGCAGATTGCCAACATAATGAGCGAATGCCTCGTACTGGGCGGAACGGAAGGTAAAGTCGTCACCTTGCTGCGGCCGGATGTTCCGGTGGCTGATGGTACTCGGGTGGGGTGAGCCGTCCGGGCGGGATTCCTTAGCATAGGGTCGCGCCTAGAGTCACTTACCCCTTCCGGCAGATCAACAGAAGGCACGATAACCCGCAGCTTTACTTACCTTGTCACAAATTCTCCCCACATCATGCAAAGAAGAAAATTCATCGCTGCCGCAGCCGCCGCAGCCCTTCCCCTCGGCCTCAGCGCCGCCCCCCTCACCTCTTCCTCCGCCGCTGCAGAACGACAGCTGATTGAGTTACGGACCTACGAAATGAAATTCGGCGGCAGCGGCCAGGGCGTATTGATGACTTACCTTAATGATGCACTGGCACCTGCACTGAAGCGGATCGGTTGCCCGTCGTTTCACGTAATGAAAGAGTTAGGGAACGAAGAGCCCGCCAAGATTTGGGTGTTGATCGCCTATCCGGATGCGGCTACTTACGTTGCCGGTCAGGACTTATCTGCCGACAAAGCGTACAACGAAGCAGCAGCAGCCTACCATGCGGTGCCAGCCGATAAGCCAGTGTTCAACCGTTACAGCGCTCAATTACTCCAGGCTTTTACCGGGATGCCCGAAGTAGCCAACCCTGGCCCGGAGGCTGGTCTCTTCGAACTGAGGACCTACGAAGGCTACAGTGAAGACGCCACCCGCCGCAAAATCAAGATGTTCAACGTCGAAGAAATTGATCTTTTCCACGAAACCGGTCTGCATCCCGTCTTCTTCGGTAACATGATCAGCGGGCCACACCGTCCGGCACTCGTATACATGCTACACTTCAAAGACATGGAGGAACGTAACGCCAACTGGAGTAAATTCGGGCCACATCCTAAGTGGAGAGCCATGGTTGTCAAGGAGGAATACGCAAATTCAGTCTCTAATATCCGGAAGTCCTTTTTGGTGCCAGCTTAAGCGCTTGTTACCTTAGCGCTCATGCTCATATCTTCCAATAATTCATTCGCCGCCGTGCTGCGCTTTTTACGCTACAATTGGTTGTTTGTGGGAGGTACACTATTACTGGTGGTCATTAACATTGGCCTGCTTGTTTCCTCCAACCAGGGGGACGCATTGGTGGCCATCAATAAGCTACGGACGGACGGCTGGGATGTTTTCTTTAAGGTAGGCACCCACTTTGCCGAACCGGTGGCTTACTTAGCGGTGATCATCATTGTTTCCGCCTTCAGCTACCGCCACGGAATTTTCACGGTAGTTGCCGGGGCCTTTGCCGGTATCTTTTCTGGCTCACTAAAAGCATTCTTTGCGCAAGCACGGCCCATGCGCTGGTTCTTTGACAACTACGAGGAAATCTGGCATTCGCTTAACCTGTTTGAAGAAAGCTGGCGTAGTTGGGACCCCAGCAGCAGCTTTCCCAGCGGGCATGCTATGTCGGCTTTTGCCTTGTACGGATTCCTGGCATTTACCGCCCGAAAGCGTAAACTAGCAGTAAGCCTGCTGTGTTTTAGCCTGGCCGTTATGGTAGGGTTCAGCCGGATGTACCTGCTTTATCACTTTCTGCGCGACGTAACCGCTGGCGCCTTTTTGGGGATGCTGATTGGCGCCCTGGTCTACTACCTACAAAAAGGGGCCTACCCTCAGGCGGCATGGCTTGACCGGGGGTGGCTTGATGTTTTTTGGAAACGTCCTCCGGGAGGCAGTGCCGTCCCTCCGCCGGCAGAAAACACTGCTGTTTAAAAAAGCTACTTTTGCACCCGCGATCGCGCCTGAAAAATGTTCTGACCAACCAACCAACCATAACCATGTATCCTACTATTGCTGTCCTCAGAGAAGAGAAAACACCCCCCGATAGCCGAGTTGCTATTACGCCGCCCCAAGTGGCTGAACTCAGGAGCCAGGGCATTGATGTCGTTGTGCAACCAAGTGGTTGCCGCATATTCAAAGACGAAGAATATGCGGCGTTGGGCATTCCACTCGTCGAGAACATCAGCGATCGCGACCTGCTAATTGGCGTAAAAGAAGTGCCGGTAGACAAACTGATCGATGGGAAGACTTACTGCTTTTTTGCCCACGTGGCAAAAGAACAGCCCTATAATCAAGAATTGATGCGGGCCTTCCTTGATAAGGGCATCACCCACATCGATTACGAATATCTGACTGGAGACAAAGGTAGGCGTCTGATTGCTTTCGGCTACTGGGCCGGGATGGTCGGCGCGCACAACGCCGTATGGACCTATGCCCAAAGAACCGGTGCTTTCGAATTACCCCGCTTGCAGGACCTCTTCGATTACGCCGCAGCAAAAGAGGTGTACGCCAAGCTCGATATGCCACCCCTGCGTATTGTACTCACGGGCACCGGCCGGGTAGGGCAGGGCGCAGCACAAGTTCTGCACGATATGGGACTTGATCGGCTCGGCCCTAAGGATTACCTCTCCGGAATGGGAAAATCCGTATTTACCCAGTTGCACATGAAGAATTACGTGCGGCATCCCAACGGCGAACCTTTCGATAAGGCTCACTTCTATGCTCACGGTGAAGAGTACGCATCGGCCTTTAGCCCCTATACTGAATCCTCTGACATCTTTATCAACGGCATCTTTTGGGATGGTAAAGCCCCCGCGTTTTTCACGGCTGAAGAGATGAACACTCCGGAGTTCAAGGTCCAGGTCATCGGCGACGTAACCTGCGACATTGCGCCCGCCGCCAGTGTACCATCTACGCTGTTTGCCAGCACGATCGCGGACCCAATATTCGGCTATGATCTCGCTTCCGGCAAAGCTGTCGCTGCACACGCGCCGGGAAGCATCGACGTTATGTCGATTGACAACCTGCCCAGCGAGCTTCCACGGGATGCCAGTACCGCCTTCGGCGCCATCTTTGTTGAGAAGATATTGCCGGAATTTGCTAAACCAAAGTCGGCCATCCTGCGGCGGGCGAGTGTGACGGTGAAAGGGGAACTGGGGCCGGATTTTGGGTACTTGAGCGACTATGCTGAAGGAAGGAACTAGTTCCTAGCTCCTATTACCTCCAATACCTCCCGGTGCGAATACTCATCACAATGCCCCTTCATCGCCTCGAATTCGATAATGGCATCTGATTTTGGGGCCGTCGTTTTTTTGAGGAATGCGTCGAAATCCCGCATGGAATTATTGAGGTAATAATTGTCCATATCGCCCATCCAGACGTAGATTTTTTCCTGCACTTTCGGGCCTAATTCGGACCAATTCTCTGAGGCCATTTTTAGTAGGTCGTATTTCTCCCATTGCTTAGCTATCGCGTGGTCGATCACGCCCGTGGTCGGGTGAAATACGGGGACCGGCAGGCCATTTTCCCCTCTTGGGCTGTACAGCGCGTTCCAGGAACCCCACTGCGAGCCGGAGTCGACGTAGGTGCCGGAGGGTCCTTCTTTATTCTCATCACTTACTTCCTTTTTAATGGAGAAAGCGGGCTCTCCGTAGCGGTCCCGCTTACTGGGGCGTTCGTAGCCGTGCTTGTTGATGAAGGCATTTTCGTCTTCGTAGATGTCGATCAGTTGCATGCGGTGAAAACTGACGGGGTCTGGGCTGTAGGAGTAACAGCCGCTGAAGTCATCCGGGTAAATCAGCTGTAAGGCCAGGGACACCCAGCCACCGGTGGAACAGCCATCGGTGAACCTGCCGCTGACGCCCTGTGTGCGGTATTTTGCGTCGATGGCCGGAATAATCTCCTCAATCAAGGCGTCACCGTACGGGCCGCTGTTCTCTGAATTTAGCTGGTAAGGATCGCCGAAAGGGCCTTCACCGTTCAGGAAAACAGTAATTACCTGGGGAGCTTCCTTTGAGGTCCACCAGGTGTTAAATTCATCATCTTTTAGCAACCGGTTGACCCGGGTGTAGCGGCCACCATATCCGGCAATATTATAGCGAACGGGGTAGCTGCTTTTCTTGTTTTTTGCGTAGCCAGAGGGGAGCAATACGGCTGCTTTAAGGACGGTTGGTTTGCCATTAAAGGCGGTCAAGACCGGGCTTTCGTAGGAGAAGTCTTCCAGCAATTTATGTTGGATCAACTCAGGTTTAGCGGCCTTTATTTTGATCGACATAGTGGCCTCTGTCTGAGGAGCTGTCGTGTTCTGGGCGCGGCCGCTGGTGCAAAGGAGCGTTAACAGCGCAAGGAGGGGTAGGCGGGAGATGTTCATCTATAATGTTGGTTTGGGGCTAACGATGGTTAAATTTACTTAAAGGCGGGGACTTAGGACTAGGAACTAGGGAACTAGAAACTAGCTCCTAAATTAGTTAACGCCATCAAAAAGTTGGCAACTAACCATAGGTTGCGTACGTTACAGCGACAACCAACCTTTCAACCATGAAAAAGCAGATTAAAACGGGGACGATCTTGCTGGCCGAGCCCTTCATGATGGATCCTAACTTCAAGCGGGCCGCCGTGCTCTTGGTTGATCATGGGGAAGACGGCAGCATTGGCTTCGTCCTCAACCAGGAGAGTGACGTACGGGTGGACGAGCTGGTCGAAGAGTTCCCCGAGTTCGATGCTCCTGTATTTGTCGGTGGCCCGGTGGGCCGCGATACCGTTCATTACCTGCACCGTAAAGGAGACTTGCTGGAAGGAAGCGACGAGGTGGTCACCGGGGTGTATTGGGGGGGAGACTATGAAAAACTAAAGTTCCTTATTCGGCAGGGATTGATCTTGCCAAATGACATCCGTTTCTTCGTTGGCTACAGCGGCTGGTCGGATAACCAACTGAACCAGGAGCTGGTAAATGGCAGCTGGGTCACCGCTCGAATGGACGCCAATTATCTCTTTAGTTCGTCTCCTGACGTATTGTGGAGTAAAGTAATGGATAATAAAGGGAATGCTTTTTCCGTAATTGCGGACATGGACGCGGATGCTAAGTATAATTAGTCTTTTAGTGCTACCGCACGAGGAGACTCGCTGCGCTCGTTAGATAGGGGATTTGCGAAAACAGCAAAAAAAACCTCCGGAAACTTGCGGGAGCACCTCTGGTAATTTTTCTTGACTACCAGACTACCAGACTACCAGACTACCAGACTACCAGACTACCAGACTACCAGACTACCAGACTACCAGACTACCAGACTACCAGACTACCAGACTACCAGACTACCAGACTACCAGACTACCTCCCGCACTACACCCGGCACCTCAAGCACCAGATCCGCCCCATAAAGCCCCGCTGGTGTCTGATAACCGGATTCAACCTCCCCGTTCAGTACTTTTTTGGTAACGATAAGTGCCGTGATGGCCGTAAGGGTATATCCTTCGGGTGTCTTCAGGCGTGCACGAATAATTTCACCATGCGCATTGCTTACTTCACCGTAGACGTAGGCCGCTCCGTTTGCACGCTGCTCGTCCGTTGGTCCGGCGGGTCGGGCGGCAACCTTGCGGCGAAAGAATGATTTGACCACTGATAAGCGGAGGATTGGCCCCAGGTACCGACTGGCCTTCATGAAGGTGATTTGGGAGGAAGGGCTGGAGACGTAGGTCTCGATGTCCGGAATACCGGTGGTGTAGTAGGCGGTGAAAACGTCTCCCCACGGAATGGTAACCGCCAGGCGTTTTTTACCAGCCACGAAGGGGAATTCCCGGGCTTTATAAGCCGGTCTTACTGGGGTGATCTTGCCGTTTTTACGTACAGCACCGGGGTCTCCCAGGCCTTCCACCATCGTCATGGCAGTGCCGTGGCTAACGCTACCGCCTTTCATGGCGAAGGCCAGGGTAAGGTGGTCCGCAGAGGGGAGTTGTTGTTTTAGGAAGGCCGCCATGCAGTCGGTCGGGACTACGTCGAAACCTACCCCCGGCATCAGCATTACTTCTTTGGCTTTAGCCGCAGCGTCGAGGCTTTGGGCAGCGGCGAAAGCCGCTATCTCTCCGGTAATATCCAGATAATGGGTACCTGTTTCGAGGCAGGCCCGGTGCATTGCACCGGCGGTTCGTACGAATGGGCCGGCGGCGTGTAGGACTACCTTAAACCTACGGACCAATTGCGTCAACGCAACTTCATCTTCTAGGCTGACGGTCTGAAAGGGGAAGCCGAATTCTTCGGCCATCGCTTTAAGTTTCTCTTCGTTGCGGCCGCTCAACGTTGGTCGCAGTCCGTAGTCTGCGGCCATGCGGGTGATCAATCGGCCGGTATAGCCGTAGGCACCGTAAAGCAGGAATTCATTCATGCTGCAGGATAAGGAGAATAATGGAGATGGTTATGAGTTTTATTTTTGACGTTACGGAACGTCTCAAGGAATCCCTTGCCAGCCTTTCCAACAGGCTACGGATGGTACACAACCTTACCGCCGCCGCTTCTTCTGCCGTAACTTCGGCCGATTCCATTCTTCTTTTTGCGCGAACTCCACGATCTGCTTCATGAAGGCGACCATGGAGAGGAAAACCAGGTAGCCAAAGGATACTACGAAGAAAATCCATTTGTAGGATCCTGCTTCTCCGATCGATAGTCCGCTAAAGGCCCAGGCGAGGAGCCCTGAACCGACGGCCAGGCCGGCGAAGGAATAAATGCTCCGCCCCCAGTATTTAAGCAGGTTCTTGGAGGTTGCGCTCATGATGGCGTTAAATAGGGCAAAAAGTAAGAGGAAACTGCCTGCACATAGCCATGGCCACCGGTTAGACACCACTCCCTCCGTACCAGAAGAAACGAGCGCACCCAATAATATGGCAATGAACACGGCAACCAAGGCCCCGGCGGCCTGATACAACGGGTCGATTTTCTTTTCGAAGATTGACGTATTTTCCATCGGTGCTTACTTTTGTTTTCCTAACGCGACAGCGTTGGTTTTGTTACGAATTTCTCCTGATTGTTTTCTTATGTCCCCACTCCTTACCTCTACTGCCTACTTCCCTCCTGCTCACTGGTTTGTCACTGCCGGCCAGTGTGGAGCCTGGTATACCGAAGCCCACGAGAATTATCAGAAAGGCGGCTGGCGCAATCGCTGCCAAATTGCCGGCCCCAACGGAGTGCAGCTGCTGTCCATCCCCTTAGAAAAGGGCAAACACCAGAAAAAACCTATTCAGGAGGTCAGGATCAGCCACCGGACC
>JBLHRW010000191.1:0-9211 GCA_047626445.1 Neolewinella sp. | reverse complement strand
CCTAAATGTTATCCCGAGGTTAAAACCAAACTAGTGGGCTGTCAACATTAAATGTTGGGGTAATCTGCGATGCCTTTTGGTGCTGAATTTCGTTGAAGAACTCCTTCCGTAGCTACGGCTTTGCAAGGAATCCTTCGCCTCATTCAACACCAAAATTCATCAGCACCTTACCCACAAATTCAATATTGACAGACCACTAGAATAAACGATTGAAACCAGGCGGTCTTCATTTTAGGGCAAAATCCTAACTTTTATGCCCGGAACCCGGAGAATTGAACTCAAAAAACCGGAAGCCACCGTATTTTACTAGCCCGGGCCAAACAAACCAAACTTGTGTGGGTTTTGTGAACAGATTACCTACTATGATTAAAGAACTTCGCCGCAACTACAACGAAACCTTTACCGAAGCTAATTATCAGGATATGCGCGCCTGGATGAAAGCCCAGTACAAACACGATCCTAAGTTTCACGTTGCCGAAACGCCGATATTTATCCCTAATAAGGTCGCCGACCGCCTAGTCGCCGCTTGTGACGATGTGCTGAAGGTTGTGCTAGCGCCCGGCTTCGCCGAGCGGTCAAAATCTGCCATCCCTCCGGGTGAAGACGTGCCGGGGCAAAATGAACGGCCGCTTTTCCTGCAGTTCGATTTTGGCATGTGTGAGGATGAAAACGGAGACGTTATTCCTCAGCTGATCGAGGCCCAGGGCTTCCCGTCCCTGTACTTCTTCCAGTACCTGCTGGATAAAGGGTTTCGAAAATTCTTCCCCATTCCCGAAGATTATTCCTGTCGCTTTGGCGGAAAGTCAGAGACTGAATACCTCGAGCTGCTAAGTCGCTGTATCCTGGGTAACCATGCTCCGGAGAACGTTATTTTGCTGGAGGTGGATCCGACAAACCAAACCACGCGTATCGACTTCATCGTTTGTTGCGCCGAGCTTGGCATTGCCGAGGTCTGTATCAGCGACGTCGAGCTGGAAGACGGAAAGTTGTTTTACCAGCTAAACGGACAACGCAAGGAAATTCACCGGATCTTCAATCGGGTCATTTTTGATGAATTTAAGTCCCGCCCCGAACTGAAGCGTGCGTTCAGCATGGTTGAACAAGCAGAGGTGGAGTGGGCTGGGCACCCCAACTGGTTCTTCCTGTTGAGTAAGTTCACCCTGCCGTTTATCGACAGCCCGTACGTACCGGATACGCGGTTCCTGCACGAAGTAAAGGAACTGCCCGAAGACCTGGACGCCTACGTGCTTAAACCATTGTACAGTTTCGCGGGTGCTGGAGTGGACCTTCACCCGACGGCAGCGAAAATCGCGGCCATCGAACAGCCCGAGCATTTCATTCTGCAAAAAAAGGTAAAGTATGCAGATCTGATCGAAACACTCGACGGCCCCGCTCGCACGGAGGTACGGATGATGTACGTCTGGCCCGATGACGCTGAGCGACCTATTTTGCTGAACAACCTGGTGCGGCTCTCCAAAGGAGAAATGATCGGCGTGCAGTTCAATAAGGGAAAAACCTGGGTTGGTGGTACACTGGGGTATTTCGCGCCTTAATGAGGCCGGGGGGGGGGAGGTGCCTCGGGGCATCGACCATCTGGTTAACACCCCTTGATGCGTACCTGTGTAGTGTTAATGTATTGGTAAAGCAGCTTTAGCCTTTCAAAAACCACTACAGTAAAGCAATAGACCGGTCGGACTAAACATTAAGCTTCTTTAGTTATGTTCTTTTACCTCAGCCTCGCATGAAGCCATTTCAACTCATCGTCTTTGTCCTCTTCGTTTTACTGACGCTTACCTCCTCTGTCGATGCGCAGCGGCGCAACCGACGGTCTGCTGAGCCCGTTTGGCCACCCGAACGTGCTTATGGCAGGACAACCTTGGGGAATGCGCTGCAAAGCGTATTTCAACGGCATTATGACTTTTGCGGCTTCACTAAACCAAGTGGTAAGCGGGATTATACCCCACCCACAATCGATCGTTTCCTGGGCAAGCGTGACCTTCGTACCCGCGTAGAGCGCGCCGACATCAACGGCGGGAACCTGCTTAGTTACATATTTACCGACGAGGAAACCACCTTCCCGCTGGACCTGATTCATTACCGGGCGGATCAATTACTGTTCAATGAAGCAGACGGGATTGAACTGATGCCAGCTCCCCGGCCGGGGTTTGATGCGTTTTTGCTGACTAAAAACTGTAGCGGTTACCTAAAGTCTTCCCTTGATGCAGGTTTAAAACCACCCTACGTAGCCTTCTCGGCGGCGTTGGATACAGATGCGCGACGCAACAGCACGGTGATGGCCCTTGCGGGTAGCTTCGTCAGCCCCCTTGGGGAAATTATGGCCGCCAACGATGCCCGTACTACCGAATTGATGGCCACCCTGTGGCGTTTCTATCAGGATCACCCCGACTACATCGGGCGGGCCTATTACCTGACCCAGTTCGAAGGTGTAATGGTTAAGCACCTCACGGACGCCACGGAGGTAACCCGGGCGGAACAAACCCTGGGCGTGAACGTATCCGTCCCCCTGGCTGGTAAGCTGAACGCTGGCCTGAATCGCCAACGGACCAACGATAATAATTTTTCCGGCACGGACTGGGAGACGATCGTTTACACGGATTTTGCCGGCCCGTACCAACGCAACGGGCTATTTGCTTCCTTGCCTAATCCGGCCGACATAGCAGCCTATTTTCGTAATACGCCCTTGGTTACGACAGACGGAAAACGGATGCCACTGCGGGAAGGCGGTGCGCACCGGCATTCGGTCAGCGTGGCGGGCCTACCGGCCGGCCTGGCCGGTGCAGGTTGGCGAATTGACAACGTGCGGGGTGGTGCTTACCGGGGGGCACCTTCTTTGCAGGTAACGGCCTCCGGACCGGCGGGGCTTTCCTTTTCGGTGGGCGGAAATACCTCTCCCGAACTCTTTTTACCGGAGCAGCCCGGAGCGATAGAAGAGGTACCCTTATACTACGAATTGGTGCTTCCCGCCAGGGCGAACCTACCCGACCTTCGCATTCCTGTAAGCAGCAGGATACCTACCTCTACCCATCCGCTGGTTGATATGGCCGGAGCCCGCTTCGAACTGCAACGTAAGAATAATGGGCAGTATGCCTTCCGGTGGTACCTGACCTTGAATGTGAATGATCGGGAAAACCCGCTGGATCCGGACGGAAAGTTTGAAGCAACCGAAATTGTGGCCGGTTACCCCGAATCCCCTATGGATCTGGCATTGATAGATGCCTCATACAACGCATTTCGGGCAACGATGACGGTGGTGCTGGAAACCGAAAGAACGTGGGAGCTGAAACTGATTGACGACCGGAATATGCAGACCTTACCAATTCGTATTGAGGTTTGCCTACCCGTCAAAGATGGCTATAGCCTGTGCCGGCGGCCGTTGAACACCCGCCTGGCGGTGCCCCGTATCAGGATTCAGGCGGTGCAGGGGCTGGATTGAATAAGAGAATAATTGAAGGAGAGAATGGCTGCCGCTGTTACTGTTTGCGGCGCTCCGCTTGCTCACCTTGGCGAACAAATGCAGCGCAGTGGGTGGAGGCAGCAGTCCCCATTCTTTTATTCTAGAATTCTCTCCTTCGATTATTCGCTTTTTGGGCGCGGCCGCAGGTGCAATGACATGGTTTGGGAGCAATGGATGGACATTTGTCAATGAATTACTAACTTTCGCCTTCACGAATATTTACCCATGTCACCAATCACCGCTACCCAGAAAGATAGAATTCAATTGCCTTTTGATTTTGACGTCGCCAAAATGCAGGCTGAAATCAAAGTGCTTCGCCCCGATAATTTCATATATTACGATGTTATGCCACTGCGGGCACCGGCACATGAGATAGATGCTTCTATTCCGGTTCCTCCTCCGGCAGAAGATTATGCGGACGGCACCTGGACGGAATGGCTGGACACTCCCTCGCTTAAAAAGTCCCCCTACCTGAGCAGCGTTGTCGATCTGTTCAAAGCCAATACCAGGGTTACATTGGTTCGGCTTCTTCGCTTGGCACCTGGTGCCATCGTTAAGGAGCATACCGATCCGACCTTAGGCTTTGAGGTGCATACATCCGTCATCCGGCTTACTATTCCCATCGTTACCAATGATGACGTGGAGTTTTTCCTGAACAACGAGCTCGTGCCGATGAAACCCGGTGAATGCTGGTACCTCCGGCTCACCGATCCGCACCGTATTGTCAACGGCAGCCCTGTGGAAAGAATCAACCTGACCATTGATATGGAACCTAATGAATGGGTGACGCAGATGATCCTGAAAGTAGAAAGGTAATAGGTAGTTAGTAGTGCTGCCGCATTTGGATGCTCGCTGCGCTCGTTTGGGGTGGTTGCGCGGACTTTAGTCTGCACGAGCGAAGCGAGCATTGCTGCGGGACTACCCACTACTAAACTACCCACTACAAAGGCCGTCTATTCCCTAGCTGCCGCCATAGGGTCCGCCGCCTGCATCAGTCGGAGGGCTTCGAGTACGATGGGGTCTTCTTCGTTAAGTACTTGAAAAAAGGCGGAGTTGTCGTACAACTGGCGTGCGAGGCGTGCGCGGAAGAACAAGGTCAACTCGGGGCGGAGGCGTGCGGGAAGTGGGCCGAGGCCATCTTCGTATACGTCCATGGTCCGGCGGGTTAATTCCGGTAGGATGTCGTCGAGGTTTACCTCAAAATTGGTGAGGTAGTCTTTGAAGTCCTCGTAATTATTTACCTCAGGATGTTGACGGATGTAGGTAAAGAGGTAGGGAGGGATTTGTTGCCGGAGGCGGAGAAAAGCCTTGTTGTTCATGGAAGTGTCCAGCGGCACGAAATAGTCGGGTGTGATACCACCGCCGCCAAATACGGCGTGGCCACTATTGGTGAAGTAGATGTTGGCACTATCTTGGACCGCTTCGGTGCCGCCGGTAAGTTCGCCACTGTTGTAGCGCCGGCCGAGATCGTTGCGGTACGCATCTTCTCCGTTTTCGTAAGAGCGTTGGATGCTCCGCCCGGAGGGCGTGTAGTACCGCGCCACCGTCAGGCGAAGGGCCGATCCATCGCTGAGCGGGTATTGTTCTTGTACCAGCCCTTTACCGAAGCTGCGACGACCAACTACAATGCCCCGGTCACGATCCTGTACTGCACCCGCCACTATTTCACTGGCGCTGGCAGAGCCTTCGTCGATCAGTACGGCAACGTTTTGGATGTTGTAGAAAGCACGGCCATTCGTCTTGTACTCTACCCGGCGGGAATTCCGCCCCTCGGTATACACCAGCAGCTGCCCTTTTTGCGGGAACAGCTGGCTAAGTATCTTCGTAGCTTGCTGGAGGTATCCACCGGGATTATCCCGAAGGTCAATGACCAGGTTTCTAGTACCGCCTTTCTCCATGTTTTCTTCGAGGGCCTTCACGAATTCATCGTATGTAGTGGCACTGAAGCGGTTTATCTTTACGTAGGAAGTGTTCTCATTCAGGTTATAAGCGGCGTCTACGCTGAAAACTGGAATCGGGGCCCGTGTGATGGTGAAGCCAATAGGTTCTTTTTCGCCAGGCCTACGAACGGTGATGTTTACGTCGGTTTCACTGACGCCACGCATCAGGCTGGCGGGGTCAATGCCGAATTCTTCTACGCCCGTGACTATGCTGTCTTCGACCATGATTACCTGGTCGCCGGCTTGTACACCAGCCGTGGCGCTGGGGCCGCCGGATAAGGCAGATACGACAGTGATGGTATCATCCACGACAAGGAATTCAATGCCAATACCTTCAAAATTGCCTTCCATCGATTCGGTCAAGGCCCGTAATTCGTCAGCAGGGATATAGCTGCTGTGGGGGTCTAACTCATCGAGAACGGCACGGATGGCGACCTCGTGGAGCTTATCACTTTCCGCGTTGTCAACGTAGCGGGCCTCAATGAAACGCAACAACTCTTCCACCCGGCCACCGGCCGTTGATTCAGTGCCACTCATAATGAGGGGGGCATTGCTTTGCAGGCGGAAGCCGATGAACAGGCCGATGGCCAGGGTCGCTGCGAAGAGCAAAGGAGTCCAGATGTTGGGAGTTGTTTTGGCCATGGTGTTAAGGTTAAGAACGCGTTTAAGATTTTGCCTGCAACCATACCCAAAATCGCTTATTCTTGGGCAGGGACAGGAACCTTAAACAAATTCTGAGACAAAGGTAAACTACCCTCGGATAATGCTGGTGAAAAATTATAAACGACATCTGTCCACTTCGGGTTCATCAAGCAAGTCCGATAGCCTTTGGATTGGGTACCACTAAAGTCAAAAGGTGTAAGTTATTTGTACAGCGTCCCTAACGGTCAGAAATATGGTGCCCGCCTCCGGTTGCGGCTCCGGGGTAGGCTTCTCGTATACCGGTGCCTGCTCGGTATACCACGGTGCCTCTTTCGTAGGCAAGGAAATTAATAATTTGCCCTGCCGGAATAAACGCTGCTCGCCTGCGTGCTGTCAGTGTAAGGGAGGGACTGACTAATTTGCCACTAAGCAGGAAAAGAATCAATGGCCCTCCTTCAGTGGTATCTATTTCAAGGTCTTCACCGATGCTTAACGCTGCCCGATAAAGCGCAAAATCAGGGGATGGAGTGGGGTATCGCTCCCAATTGTCGGGGCTGATATTGGGTAGCAGCAACTTGGGCTTGACGGGGCTGGTAACAGTATGGGCCAACAGTTCTTTTACGTCGATGTGCTTAGGCGTTAGTCCGCCCCTGAGTACATTGTCGCTATTGGCCATTACTTCGAGGCAAACGCCTTCCAAATAAGCATGCGGGACACCGGCATCCTGGAAAATGGCTTCTCCGGGATGAAGATGAACGATGTTCATCCACCAAATACTGAAGATTCCCCGGTCGTGGTGACCATTTTTACTGTATTTCTCGACCGCCTGGTGGGTCCAGTAAGCAAGGCCTTCTTTACCGTCGTCCGATTTAGGGCCAAGGCTGTCAACGGCTCCCTGTGCCAGCCGGTCAACCGTTGGCTGATCAACGGACATGACGTGCTCGTACAACCCCGAAACGCCTTGTGCTTCGAGTATAGGAAGCAAGCTGTCCCACTCCGGTATTACTCGTAGCAGGCGCAAAATAGCCCGCTTCGATTTGAAACCGTGGAGGAGGTAGAAATCGGTTATGGCGACGCCTAGTTCAGGTTTGTGGTTGTCGTCCCGATAATTACGGAAGGGAGCGGTGCGGTCAATTCCAGCAGCTTCCTCGCGGGCAAACCCAGCCTCTGCGGCTTCCTTAGTAGGGTGAACCTGAATGGATAACATCTCCCGGACGTCGAGCACCTTAAAAAGAAAAGGAAGCCGGTTATTGAATCGGTTGGCCACTTCTTCGCCAAGCATACCCTCGGGGTCGGTAGCTATCGCTTCTGCCAGGTTCTGTGTAGAATCGATGATAGTAGCAGCGCCTCTGGGGTGAGCTCCGAGCCATAATTCAGCCGTTGGCTGTTGCTCAGGATTTTGACGCCCCAAGAGATTAGGAATATACTCGTATCCTCCCCAAGCATAATGCTGAAGAATACCTGAGATGAGAAAGGGCTGCGGAGGAGTCGCCATAAATTAGGGAAAACGTTTTTTGGGCACGCAAAGGTACGGCATGAGCACGGCAGTTTCGGGGTCTTCTCCTTAACAACCTTGCCGTGCACCTGTAGTGCGCTTCGCGGCCAGCTTCACCGGTTGGCTAGGCTCAGCACAAATACCAGCGTCGTCGGCCGCGGCCACTTCTTAAAGTGTGTCCTAATCTGACTATTTAGTCGTCTGACTAAAAGACTACTTAAGGATTTCCCTACCTTCGCGTCTCCAAAAGAAAACTGTATGCCCTACCTCTTCACTTCGGAGTCCGTTTCCGAAGGCCATCCCGATAAAGTTGCTGATCAGATCAGCGACAACCTTGTTGATCATTTCCTCGCTTTTGACGCTTCTTCTAAGGTTGCTTGTGAAACCCTGGTGACTACCGGACAGGTGGTGCTGGCCGGTGAAGTGAAATCTAAAACTTACCTCGACGTACAGCAGCTCGCTCGAGACGTGATCAAGCGCATTGGGTACACCAAATCGGAGTACATGTTCGAAGCCAACAGCTGTGGTGTATTGTCGGCAATTCACGAACAAAGCCCCGATATTAACCAAGGTGTCGAACGGGTAAAGAAGGAAGATCAGGGCGCTGGAGACCAGGGCATGATGTTCGGGTATGCCACCGATGAAACGGAGAATTACATGCCCCTGGCCCTCGATTTGAGCCACCGTATCCTGCAGGAACTTGCTGTGATCCGTAAGGCTGGCAAAAAAATGAAATACCTCCGCCCAGACTCTAAGAGTCAGGTAACAATTGAGTATGACGACAATCACAAGCCAATTCGTATCGATTCGATCGTGGTATCTACTCAACACGATGATTTCGACAGCGACAAAAAAATGCTCGCTAAAATCAAAGAGGAAGTGATCGGCATGGTGATTCCAAAGGTCAAGAAAAGCCTGACGAAAAAGTTGCAGAAGTTGTTCACCAAAGACATCACCTACCACGTTAACCCAACCGGTAAGTTCGTGATCGGTGGGCCTCACGGTGATACCGGCCTGACGGGCCGCAAGATCATCGTAGATACTTACGGTGGCAAAGGCGCCCACGGCGGTGGTGCCTTCTCTGGCAAAGACCCGAGTAAGGTGGATCGTAGCGCAGCCTACGCTACGCGCCACATCGCCAAGAACCTGGTAGCCGCCGGCGTTGCTGGGGAAATTTTGGTGCAAGTAAGCTACGCCATCGGTGTGGCTAAGCCGACCAATATCTACGTAAACACCAACGGCTCCGCCAAGGTCAAGATGACCGATTCGCAAATCGCAAAAAAGGTGGAGCAGCTCTTCGATATGCGCCCCTACGCCATCGAAACCCGCCTTAAACTCCGTAAGCCAATCTATTTGGAAACTGCAGCCTATGGCCACATGGGCCGCCCTTCGGAGAAGAAGAAATTGACTTTTACAGACGGCTCCGGCAAGACCAAGACCATGAACGTGGAAACGTTTACTTGGGAGAAGCTCGACTACGTTGGTAAGGTTAAGAAGGCTTTTAAGATTAAGTAATAGTCGCTACGCTTCTGTTGCGGGGTCGCTCAGGGTCGCTTCGCTCCTGTTGCAGGGTCGCTACGCTCCTGTTGCCGGGTCGCTACGCTCCTGTTGCGGGGTCGCTACGCTCCTGTTGCAGGGTCGCTACGCTCCTGTTGCAGG
>JBLHRW010000190.1:0-9235 GCA_047626445.1 Neolewinella sp. | reverse complement strand
GGCAGGCAGGTGTGGCGGGATATCATGTAAGGTGTAGGAAGTCTTTTGAGCGCTAAAAACCGTCGGGGAGAATCCCTATCAGACTGAACACCCTACCCTACAGGCTAACATCGGATCATTCCGCGTTCGCTACGCGAACTCGGTCGACAAACCTGACGCTGGTACGGGCGGGGCTTGCCCCCCGCCCGCCCGGCATGCAACCGAAAACTTTTGGAGGCGTCCATTAGCACCCTTAATGCTTTTTTAGTAGAAACACGCTCCTTAAAGCAACCCATCCATCCACTTCCAAGGCAACCACCCCGCGAGGTTCAACCGCACCGTAGCCCGGTTCAGCAGGCTGCCCCGTTGTTCCAGCAATCGCTTAGTGTCGGGGTCGGCAATGAGCGGAACGTATAAACCCACCCGGCCTTCGGCAACGCTGAGGCCCACGCCGCCAACCCAGCTAAATTCTCCACGCTCAGGTTCGGCACTGACGCTCTTAAAGCCGTAGTACCCCGCGTCGAAGAACAGGCCGAGGGGCAGGTAATTCGGCATGCCGGGTAAATCTGCATCAATGTTGGTGGCCAGCAGGTAATTATTGCTATTACCAAAAGAGAAGGACGAACTGACGGGCGCACGGAAACCGCCCTGTCGCCGACCGAGCTGCTGCTCGTTACGACCACCCAAGTTACGGCCTGCGTAAAGATCGTCGTACCGGTAATCACTGAAAGCATTGTCGACTAAAGAGAAGCCGGAAGGAGAACGCGTGGCCCGGTCTCGCAATTCATTGGCGAGGAAAACGCCGCCAAAAGCCCGCCAGCGCAGGAAACGGTTGGCCTCGTACTGGTGCCCGCCGGTCAATTCAGCTTCCAGGCGCAGGTGGTTAGCGTTGAAGGCACTTAGGGCGCCTGCGTTTTTATACTCCAGGGTAGTAGAAAAAGAGAAGGGCGTAAGCTCCCGCTTCACCGTACGGTGATAACTGGCCCGTAGGAAAGCGTCGCTGGTACTCCGCTCGCCCGTAACTTCTCCCATTCCATCGAACCTCGGACGGGTTTGAGACAGATTTATCGCCTGCAACCTCAGGCCGCTTTTTACCTGGGTGATCGGAGCGTGGCGGAAGGTGTAGTCGATTTTTGCGGCGAAGCGCCGGTAATCGTATGGCTCGTTGGTGCGCAGGAGGGTGAAATTACTGAAACGCTGAAGGCCGAGGCTGATGGCCAATTGTTCGGCCTTTCCAGAGGAATACGGGAGCCGCCACCGGCCACCGGCCATGCCGACCACCTCGCCGCTGCGGGTGCCAAACATCGGGGCCAGGATCCATTCCCAGCGCTGGGGTTCGAGGGTGCGATTGTGTAGGGTGGCTCCGACCATGGCGCCGTCATGCTCATTGAAACCGATCAGCGGGCTGGCAAACAATTGGTAAGTCGCGTCGCGCTCCTGATCAATGATGAGCCCCAGGTCAATACGCTTCCGGGAAGCATTGTTCAACGTGTACAGGTCGAGCGGGTTAGCGGCTTTACGCAGCAGAATCTCATCGCCCACTTCCACCTCCGTCAGTCGCCCATTGCCGTAGTCGTCAGGGAGGGTCGTTCGGGTTTCGGGGTTGGGGGAAAGGGGGTTTAGCTGCGCGATCGCAGGTGCAGGCAAGGGCCCTTGATGCGCAATGGAGAGTACCGCGTCGAGATCGGGCTGGCGCCGCTTTATGACCCAGTCTCCGGTCTTTGCCGTTAGGAAAGCGTCCGACAGCCACGTGGCGTTTTCTTGGCCAAGCACGTTGTTCATCGCCTCGAAAAAGTCCGCGGGCTGTGGGTGCCGGAATTTCCAGTCGTCGTAGTACGCCCGCATCGCTTTGTCAAAAGCATCAGTACTAACTTGGGCTTCCAGCTGTTGCAGGGTGAGTGCTGGCTTACTGTAAGCACTGATCCAATAGTTCATCCGGGAGAGGCTGTCGGAGCGCGTATCCGGTGCCTGGTCCATTCCCTGGCGGGCGGTGTAGAGGTAGCCCAGCTGGTTGATGTCAATCTGTCGGCCGAGAACGTCGACGCCCACCGGTCTTTCGGGCCAGAATTTGGCCATGTAGCGTTGTTCGTAGAAAGTATTGAGGCCTTCGTCCATCCAGGGGTGATCACGCTCATTACTGCCCAGGATGCCGTAGAACCAATTGTGACCAACCTCATGAGCCAACACTTCATCTAGGTCTGCCGCATCGTCATTTAACCCGATGACCGTGATCATAGGGTACTCCATGCCGCCACCTGCACTGAGCGCCGATTGCAAACCCGTTACCTGAGGATAGGGGTAGTTGCCTACTTGTTCGGAGTAGAACCGGGTGGCACGCTTGAGGTAGTCCGTACTGTTGATCCAAAGCGCTGCTTCCGTTTCTGTAAACATGGACCACACGTCGATCGCCTTCAACTGGCCAGGTAATTGCAGGGTATCGTGCAGCACCTTGAACCGTTTATCGGCAAACCAGGCAAAATCATGGACCTGCTCGGCGGTGTAGGTGATGGTCTTGAAGGCCGTCCCTGATGGGGGATAAGGCTCGGAAACGTAGTTCTCGGAAAGGTCTCCGTCAACTGCACGGCGGGCCAGCTCTTCGCGGTCGGTGGTGGCCCTATCCATTAGCCACCGTCGTTCTTCTGCATCTTGCAGGGTGCCGGTGGCCCCCACCATGTAGTTGGTCGGCAGGGTTAATTTTACCTTGAAGGAGCCAAATTCACTGTAAAACTCCCCCTGGTCCAGGTAGGGCATCACGTGCCAGCCTTCCTGGTCATAAACCGCGGGTTTGGGGTACCACTGCGTCATCTGATAAGAAGTGCCGACGTGCCCCAGGCGGGAGAAGCTTGCCGGTATCTTTACCCGAAACGGGGTCTCAATGGTAATCGTTTTGCCGGGGAGCAGGGGCGTTGTGGAGAAGTGCACCCAGGCAATGTCGGGGTTGTCGGTATTAAACCGATGTTCGGCCGGCTTACCTTCAACGGTAAAGCGGAGGCTATCCAGCGTACCCCGGTTCCTGGGGTCGGTGAAATGAAACCGGGTACTGCCGTTGCGCAGCTTTTGCTTCGCAAAAGCGGTCTCGTCCGAAGAATAGGCGCGGGGCCAGAGGTGGAAACCAATATTGACGATGGTATCCGGGGAATTGTTGGTGTAGGTAAGCTTTAGGTGGGCGTGTAGCTCGTGGGCTTTATCGTCCAGCCGCGCTTCGATGTCGTAGGAAACGTCTTGTTGGAAATAGGCTGTCTGGGCGGCGAGGGAATAACTCAGGCAAAGGCTTGAAAATAAAAGGAAAAAGCGCATGGACATAGGTTGATTGGCCTGCAAATTACGGACTTCGACCTCAGGGCGAGGGGCATAGCCCATTCGCTCTTATTGTCTGCCCCCTGCGCCAAAGCTCTCCCTGCACCTGCGGCCGCGCCTCATTCTCGTTAAAAAATGTTAACGATGGTTAACACGGCCAACCAAAAGCCAAAGTAAACAGTCTACTACATACGTTTTACAAGGTACTATCCCGTTACAGAAAAACAAAAAGTGCATCAACAATGAAAAATTTTCTATTCATCATTCTGGCCGCCGTAGTTGGTGGCCTCGTTGCTCTTGGTGGCGCGCAATACCTGGGCTTAAACGAGCAGGTCAAGTATGTGGAAGTAGCGCCTCAACCTACAACCAATTACGCCAATTTTGCTGAGCCAAGCACGACCGTAAACGTTAATCCTGCACCAATATCAGGTTTTGCCACAGCAGCTGAGAAAGCACTTCCCGCCGTAGTCCACATCAAGGCCAGTAAGAAAGCTGGCGGCGGCAGTGTCAGAGGTGGCTTTGACCCAAGTGAAATTCCTGAATCTCTGCGTGACCTGTTCAGTAACCCCGGGCAAGGTGGAGGCCAGCGTGGTGAAGCTCCGCTGCAACAGGGTAGTGGCTCCGGTGTCATCATCAGCGCCGACGGCTATATCGTTACTAACAACCACGTGGTAGACGGCGCGGAAGAACTCCAGATCGTACTCAATGACCAACGTACCTACGAGGCAGAAGTCGTCGGGGTGGACCCCACGACGGACATCGCCCTGATTAAGATCAAGGAAGTTAACCTCCCGACAGTCCAGTTTGCCGACAGCGATAAGCTCAAGGTAGGAGAATGGGTCGTTGCCGTAGGTAATCCCTTTAGCCTGACCAGTACGGTGACCGCCGGTATCGTATCGGCCAAAGGCCGGAGCATTGATATCGTTCGCCGCAGCGGCGGAGATATGGCCATCGAATCATTCATCCAGACGGATGCCGTGGTCAACCCCGGCAATAGTGGCGGTGCCCTGGTCGACATCAACGGAGACCTGGTGGGCATTAACACGGCCATCAGCAGCCCAACGGGTGTATTTGCCGGCTACAGTTTTGCCGTTCCGTCAGCCATTGTGAAAAAGGTGGTGGAAGACCTGCGGGAATTCGGAGTAGTGCAACGGGGCCTCCTCGGTGCCCGGATCATCGAACTCAATACCGCTCGTGCCGAAGAACTTGGCATTGACCGCGACAACGGCGTGCTGGTTTCTGAAGTAACCGAAGAAAGTGCGGCGGAAGAGGCCGGCCTGAAGAACGGCGACGTCATCACCGGCGTAGACGGTGTGGTGACTTTGCGCAACAGCGAACTGCTGGAGCAGCTGGGCCGCCACCGCCCGGGCGACGTAGTGGAGATCACCTTCGAACGTGACGGCCAGGAGCGTACAGCGACAGCCCGCTTGCGGAACGCCAGTGGTACGACGGACGTGGTCCGCCCGGAACCCAAGCCCACCGCAGTAGCTGAGCTCGGTGCCGAATTTGTTGAACTTGACCGTGCAACGGCGGAGGAACTAAATATTTCCGGCGGAGTCACCGTCGCTGATATTAATAGCGGCATCCTCTCGGAGCAAACCCGGATTCGTCCCGGGTTCGTCATTACCAAGGTCGATAACCGTATAGTTCGCAACGCTGCAGATTTCCAGGAATCGATAAAAAATGCTGAAGGAGCAGTATCCCTGGAAGGCATTTACCCAAGCGATCCAGAGCGGATCGTCCGCTTTGCGATCGTGAAATAAGAATATTACCCAACCTCCCAAATGAATTCTTTATGCGGCCTTCCTGAATGGAGGGCCGCTTTTGTTAGGGTGTGGGTGATCCACTGATTGAAGGTTGGCAGAAATCTTTGGGTTTATGCTGGTTGGGCGTGGCTTGCTCCCGCCTTGCGGGTAAGGATTTTGCTAAAAATTTATAGATCCATTCATAAGTAAGCGTTAAAAGTCGGCAGCAGACAATCAAATAGGCCCGTCTTAACATCCATCTTTTCAATAATATCGTTTTTGTGATATGAAATGTCGCTTCCTTTTGATGCTTTGCCTGAGTCTGGCCACTGTGCTCCCCGCCGTGTCGGTGAAGACTTTTGGCAAAGGAGCAGGGGAAGAGCCGATGAAGGGGAGCCTTTATTTCTCCGTCGATAATGTTAGGGAAGCCGAAGGAACGATTTGGGTGGGCATCTATGAATCAGCGGATGACTTCCTGGATCGGGGAAAAGCCAGGTTGGTAGCGGTGAAGGTTAGCCACACCGGGCGTGCAATGATTGAGATTCCCGATTTGATTTTTGGAAAAAAATATGCCTTAGGCATCTTTCAAGATAAAAATGATAACGGCGAATTTGACATCAATTTTTTTGGGTTGCCGTTGGAACCATGGGCCTTCAGTGGGAAGTTGAAGAGCCGGCTGCGACTCCCGATTTTCGATGAGGTGAGCTTTACCTTTCAGCATCAGGCACCAATGCAGGTTTTGCGGTTACGGACTTGGTTTTAGCGCTTAGTCGGCCGGCCAACAAAACACTTAGCCTTCTGTGACACCCATTTAAGGCTGGCTATTGTTTTTCTTTTACAGGATGCAGCTATTGTTTTGCGAACTAAGGTTGCACCCGTAGAACCACCAAACAACTTAACCAATGAAGTACTTAAGCCTGCTGGCCCTATCCGTCGTATTACTCTTTGCCGCCTGTCAGGACGATGACGACCCTGCAACTGGGGGAGACGTGGCCACCACCATCAATTTCCGTGCCGAATACGATGATGCTGACCTTAACATCCAAAGCATTACCTACGACTACCCAACGGGTGCCAAGCTGAAAGCGACGCTCTTTCAATATTACGTCTCCGATCTGGAACTGCTGCCGGCCGGCGGTGGAACCGCTGTCCGCCTGGCCGATATCGACCTGATCCGCTACCAGGCGGAAACGGATGGATCGGTTGCCAGCCGAACCTACGATGTGCCTGCCGGCGATTACGTCGGTCTGCGTTTCGGCCTGGGGGTGAAGCCTGAGTTGAATGCGATGGACCCTAATGAATTTTCTGCGGATTTCGTCCTGAACGAAACCCAGTTTTGGAGTGGCAGTACCCGCTACGTTTTTGCTAAAATCGAAGCTAATGCGGACCTTGAAGATGATGGTGTTTTCGACACCGGCCTTTCTTACCACCTGGGCGCGGATGCGCTCTACACCACGATTACCTTCACCGGGAACTTTACCATCAGCAGTACGGCTAATCCGGAATTGAACATTGTCGCTGACGTTTTGAAGGCGCTGGCAAGTGATGCGGAGCCTTTCGATATCGCTAACCCGGACCAGCAGCGTATTCACGGCGGTAACCAGGCCATTGGCGAGGACATCTGGACCCGGCTTGCCGGCCAGTTCGAACTTCAGGTTCGGTAAGCAAACTATTATGATTCGGACCATTCTACCGGCGACACTTCTGCTCTTACTGGTCGCCTGCCAGCCTCCGGCGGCAACGCTAGTAGATGTTCCCGAGCCGGATGCCTTCGCCAAGATCATTTATCCCACCGATAATCCAACAACGGAGGAAGGGCTCGCACTGGGGCGGGCCCTTTTCTTTGATCCGGTGCTCTCGGCGGACTCTACCATCAGTTGCCGCACCTGTCACCTTCCGGAGTTGGCCTTTACCGATGGGAAGGCCATCAGCGTTGGCATCAACGGCCGGTTGGGCCGGCGCAACGCGCCGGGCCTCACCAACGTAGGCTACCTCCACGAAACCCTGTTATGGGACGGCCGCGCCGATGATCTCGAAACTCAGGCACTGCATCCCGTAGCCGACCCTAACGAAATGGGCGGCAGCTGGCCACTGCTGATCAGCAAACTGCGGAAGCACCCCGACTACTGGCCACAGTTTCAACGGGCTTTCGGCCTGGAGGAAGTCGCAGCGCTGAACCCCAATCATATAGGTAAGGCCCTGGCCCAGTATCAGCGTAGCTTGATTTCGGCCAATTCGAAATACGATAAGGTGCAGCGTGGGGAAGCGACCTTCACGGAGGAGGAAGCGCTCGGTAATGCCATCTTCTTCGACCTGGCTGATGAACCCAATCCCGGTAAGTACGCAGCGATTCCCACCGGAGAGTGCGCGCACTGCCACATTGCGCCGCACTTTACCAACCAACTGTTTTTCAATAACGGACTGGACGAAGCACTCTCCCTCGAAGATTTTAAAGACCTGGGGCGAGGCTCGATTTCCGGTAGCAAATACGACAATGGAAAGTTCAGAACGCCTTCCCTGCGCAACGTAGCCCTAACCGGCCCGTATATGCACGATGGCCGGTTCAAGTCACTGGAAGAAGTAGTGGGTCATTACGATTCAGGAGGACAATACGCGGAAAACCGAAATCCCAATATCTTTCCTCTTGGTCTTTCCCCCGACCAGCACCACGCTTTAGTGGCCTTCTTGCAAACCCTTACGGACACTTCGTTTGTTAGTAAAATAGTTGAAGCGTCAGGGCGTCAGGGAGTCAGATAGTTAATGCATAATCCTTCTGACTACCTACTGTTTGACTCCCTGGCCGTTTGACTCCTTGACTCCCTGACTATGTATCGTCTTCTACTACTACTAATATCTCTCTTCACCCTCTTCGTCGCCAGCAGTTGCGAACCGGAGCCACCCTTGCCGTGCGAAGGATGCCCAGTGGAACAGGAAGATCAAGTGATCACCGGCCCGGCAACGCCAACACCTTTTACCTTAGAGGTGCCGGATCATATGCCCCGGCCGATCGTTGATGAAACCAACCCACTGACGGTAGAGGGAATCGCCCTGGGGCGGAGATTGTTTTACGATAAAATCATGGGGCGGGATAGTGCCATGGCCTGTGCCGATTGCCACCTGCAAGAGAAAGCCTTTACCGACGGTCGTGCTCTGGCGGTCGGGGTTCGCGGGCAACCGGGGACGCGGAGCGCGATGTCGATTGTCAACCTGGCGTTTGTCCCGACGGGCTTTAACTGGGATGGGAAGTTTCTGAAAATATGGGAGCAGGCCATCCACCCGGTGGAAAACATGCTGGAAATGGATGAGGACTGGGAACGCGTGCTGATAAGATTGCGGCGTAGTGAAGATTATCCTAAACGGTTTCGGGCCGCCTTCGGCATTGGCAGGACGGGTGAAATAACCCAGGAAATGACGGCGAAAGCCATCGCCCAGTTCGAGCATACCATCGTGTCTGCCGACAGTCATTTTGATCGGGTGGTATACCTGAATTCCGAATTCTTTACCGAGGAGGAACAGTTTGGGGCAGACAGCCTTTTCTTCATTGAGAACGTACCCGTTGGTGCTGATCACCCGGGGTGTGGCCATTGCCATAATGCGCCTTCTTTTGGCGATAACCTGTTCAAGAATAACGGAATTGAGGATGTCGCCACGCTGGATGATTTTCCCGACAACGGCTTCGGAGACGTATCTGGCAGCCGTTCGGATAACGGTAAATTTCGCTCGACGACCCTGCGCAATATTGCGCTCACGGGACCCTATATGCACGATGGCCGCTTTGCCACGCTTGAGGAAGTACTTGATCATTATGCCTCCGGTGGGCACGGGGTCGAGAACGAAGATCCCAATGTTACGGGCTTCACACTGACGGAAGAGAAAAAGGCGGCTCTGCTGGCCTTCCTTAACTCCCTGACGGATGAGAGTTTGTTGACGGATGAGCGGTATTCGAATCCGTTTTAGTAGGGTAGGTGAGAGAGATAATCACTAAGGCATTAAGGCACTAAGAGGCTACACTAAGGGATGGGAAATAAATAAACCATGCTTCTTGACCGCCTTATTTTGCCCTCACCGCTCTTAAAAATTATTTCCGTAGCTACGGCTATGCAAAGAATTTTTCAAGAACGGTGAGAACAAAAGCGTCAGGTCAAGAAACACGTTTTATTTAATCCCCATCCCTAAGGGACGCCGTACAAATAACTTACGCCTCATTATTCTTA
>JBLHRW010000189.1:0-9264 GCA_047626445.1 Neolewinella sp. | reverse complement strand
GAAAGCCCCCGGCAGGGAGGTGTGACGGGAGGGTACGTAAATGCATCGTTTTAACTACTGGCTTGGCGTATTCTGAGGGCTAGAAAGCGGTGAGTGGAAAACTTATCAGACTGAACACCCTACGTTACACCACCCTCTAAAACGTTCACAAAATAAACGCCAGCGGGTAAAGTCTCCAGATTAAAAGTAGACTCCTGTCTGCCCACTACCAAAGGATTTTGTAATACCACTCGTCCATAAAGGTCAAGGAGTTGAACTTGGCCTTTGGCAGGAGAAGCCCCCTCGAAGCGGAGCGTTAATTCACTGGAGGTTGGATTAGGGAAGAGGGAGATAAAATGCTTCTTTATAAGATCATCCGTGGCAACGACCATGCCGCCCATACAGAAATTATCAAGCTGAACTATTCGCCGAGCTGTTGGATTAACTGCGCATCCGGTTCATGGCGCAAAATGTGATTCTAAATAAATTGCAGGACGGACAAGTACACCACCACAAGAATCGAATACTGACCAGTTAGTCAGATCAAGCGGAATCTGTAATTCTGCCCATCCGGTATCAAGTGATGATAGATCAACAGAAGCCAATTCATAGCAATTGTTGTCAACACAATCACGGGATAAGAAATCATTCCCCTGGAAAAGTTTCACTTTGAAATTCCATTTTTTCTCACTGAGATTTATATGAGGATCTCCCCAACTCCGGATGGAAATCATACCTGTACTTTTATACGGACGCTTTCCGCCATCCAACGCTGCAGAACCGCCGAATTAGGTGGCCACCTCAACGTTTGTACCGAATCTGTCATCGAATACCTCGGCCGCTAGGCGGAAAGAGAAGTTTTTAAAGGTGCTAAAGGGGCGGTTTCAGGCCTGATTCTTATCGGTACACCTATCCAATTAGGTCAAATTACACAAAAAACACATAGCCTACCAATGCCAAAAAGCACGGTCGCCAATCCAAATACAAGATATGCTCGTAACTTCGTGTCAAATATCTTTAATATGCGTTTTTCGTTTTTTGTGCTCTCTGTTTGCCTGTTTACCGCTTGTATCGGTGATGACATTGTGGAAGACTACATTAGTCCGGAAATTCGAATCCAAAACCCGGTCAGCAGTATTGAAGAAGGCACCACTTACCAGTTCCAATACCAGTTTATCAACAACGTTGGTCTGGAAGAGGCCATTTCTCCTTTTTGGAGCTCGGCCGATGAAACAATTCTTACCATAGACCAATCCGGCCTGGCCTCAGCGATTGCCGAAGGCAATACCAGTCTCACCATCTCTTTCCAAGATGAATTTGGGGAAACGGCGACCCTCATCGAACCGATCGAGGTAGGTGCTTCTACCGTAGTCGTAGCGCCCATGATGCGAGCTGGTAGTGTTGCAACGACCAGCAGCTACCCGCTGACCGGAGATTTTGTGCTTACAGAGCTACCTGGCGGCAACCTGTTACTTTCCTTCGGAGACGACTACAACGCCGATAATAGCCTACCCGGCCTCTTTGTTTACCTCAGTAACAACCCGAATACCATCAGCGGCGCTTACGAGATCGGTGCGGTAGAGGTCTTCAATGGTGCCCACGAATACAACTTCGCCGGTGCTGGCCTCAACGAATACGCTTACGTGCTTTACTACTGTAAGCCGTTTAACGTTAAGGTGGGAGACGGGGAGATTCTGTAAAAGCCGGAGGCTTTTGCTAGACGAAAAATCGCTGCGTTCATTTTCTTAGCAAACGCGCTACGCGCTTGGTAGTGGGTCGTAATGGTGCTCCCGCAAGTATCAGTTCGCTGCGCTCGGCTGGATTAGACGGCCTCCGGCCTAAAGTCCTCCCTGCTTAGAACCACTGCGCCCAATCCGGTGCCAATTAACGCCATTAAACAGGTTGCCTTCCTTGATCGAGAACCATACGAAGAGTGGTTTACCCAAGATGTGGTCTTCCGGAACGAAGCCCCAGATACGGCTGTCTTCGGAGTTATGTCGGTTGTCACCCATCATCCAGTAATAATCCTGTTTGAAAGTGTATTCCGTAATCTCCTTGCCATTCAGGAAGTACTGATTCCCACGGCTTTCGTAGCTAGGGTTCTCATCATAGACCTTGATACACCGCCAGTATAGCCGATTCTTCGCATCGTCCAATTTGATGGTCATTCCTTTTGCGGGAATGATGACTGGGCCGAAGTTGTCGACGGACCAATTACCATAGTACTTAGTATCGTGTGGATACATACGCACGCCACCTTCTGGGTTTTTATCCGCAGGGGTAATAGTCATACCCGGTTCTGTTGCCTCCAGTTGATCCTTTTGCTCTTTACTAAGGAAGATGCGGAATTCTCCACCAGGCCCGCCGTGTGGATCCTCAGCGCTGATGCCCCAATCACTCCACTCGGGCTTAATTTGGGTCGGTGCGGGGTCCAGGACATAAGAGAACTGGATGTTCTCCGGGTCCTTAACGGCACTCCCGTCAATGAATACCTCCCGGTTTTTGATCTCCAGGCGCTCACCCGGAAGACCAACCGCGCGTTTCACGTAATGGTCCCGTTTATCCCTCGGCCGGGTAGTGAGATCCAGCTGACCAGTCTGGATGGCGCGCTCCATTTGAGCCGACAGCATCCCTGCCCTTAGTTCAAAGGGGTAATGGTTTCGGAACGGGGTGATGTACACACTGTCTCCAGCGGGTACGTTAAACACCACAGGGTCGTAACGATCTACCGCCTCCAGAGCAGGCAGCCGCCGGTAGGGCAGCTCTGCGCCTTCGATGTAGCTTTCTCCACCAATGAAGGGCGCCCGGTTATGTGCCAGCGGTATCATCAGCAGCGTTTCCGGTAAGCGGAGCCCGTAGTGGATTTTGGAAACGAATAAAAAGTCACCTACATTAAGGTTTCCTTCCATCGATGGCGTAGGAATGATGTAGGATTCGATGAGTAGCAAACGAATAAACGCAGCTGCAAAAATGGCGAAGATCGCCGCCTCCGCCCAATCCTGATAAAAAGGCTTCTGAAATGCGGGGTAAGCGCCGTGTACTTTGTTCACTTCCCGTTTGTCGCCCGTTTTTTCTGCTGCCACCAGTTCCTGGCGGTAAGCCCGTTCTTTCTCCAGAATCGGCCCTTCATACTTATAGTGATTCGTCTCCTTGGTACTTAGCCAGCCAACGTATCCCCAGGAGGCGACCACCGACGCCACGTGTTCAAAAAAATGGAACCGGCCGAATGACCTGGCCAAATCAACCATCAAGCCCGCAAAGATGAAGACATTGAAGTAGGGAATCAGTAAGAGCAAGGCGTGCCAGGGCTTTCGCCCCACAATCTCGGCAAGCACCATCATGTTGTATCCGGGGATCAATCCGGAAGAGGCTGGCTTTCCAGCTTTGGGGAACAGTCGGTAGAGTGCAAAACTAAGGGCGATGTAGCCCAATAGAAGTACCCAGGTCAGCCAGGTCATAGGATAAATTTTTATTCGGGGCCGAAGGTACAAACTCCGGACAGCAACGGAGCCTCAATCAGATAAATCGTCGTCATCAATCGACAAACCCCTCCAGCCACAACTTGTGTGCTCCCTTGTGCTTATGGAAGAAAACCTTAACGTACTTCCGAAAATAACCTACGTTCATCGCGTCATAGGTGACGTTAATCGATCCAATCTCTCCGGGAGCAACCGGAATATTTTCCCACTCAGTAGCCGTGCAACCACAGCCTGCCCGGACGTTATCTACCAGAATCGGAGTATCCGTGAGGTTTCTGAATTGGAAAGTGTATTCGTGATCCTGGCCTTTTACCAAGTCTCCCATATCGACGGTAGTTTCTCCAATCCATTCCACAGGAGCGTCGGGTGGAGCCGGATATGAAGTCAGACTGAGCGCGAGAAAAAAGTTTAGTACGAGTAGCATAAAGTCAAGTTGTAGAGGTATTGTGTTGTCAAGTTATCAAGTTGTCGGGGTACCGTGTTGACAAGTTGTCGGATTGTTAAGCAGCGAGACAACCTGGCACCCCGAGGACCTAAAAGCTCGTCAACTTGACCTATAACGTCGGCACCCTGTCTCTATTTTGTTAAGAAAAAGCTATAATAGCGGTTTCAACAGATAAAAGGGTAACCAGAACGGTTATACCATCAAATCAAACAATAACAGATGAAAAAGCTAATTTTCGCCTTCTTACTCGCCATTGCTGCCACTACCACTGCCTCTGCCCAGGTCGTTGTCAACGGTATCAACATTAACAACCTGGAAGAAGTGTCCATGATCCGGATGATCGCCCAGGAGCGATTCCTTTCCAACAAAGTAACCATCTTCATCGACTACGGTCAGAGTATTCAGGGTGGTGGCCGGAACAATATGGAGGTTATCAATCCTCGGGATGGCAAGCGCATTCGCTTCAACTCCGTCATGCACGCGGTCAACTACCTGATCTCTAATGGCTGGAAGTACGTTGAGGCCATGGTACTTCCTAGCGAAGGGAATGCCAGCACAACGGGAGGCAGCACGCAATACCTCTTTGTGCGAGATTAAGTGATTATGCCTCTTCTTAGGGATGGGAAATATTACAGTGCCACGCTTGCCCGGCGCCCGTTAATAATACCCCTTACCTATCCGAACGCCCCGTTTAACCTGGTTAGACGGGGCGTTTAGTGTGAATTTTGGCGCGAACGCAGGTGCACAAACCCCGATCCGGGCCCATCGGCCCGGTCCCCAATGGGGAAGGGATAAAGGAGCAGACCGAGGGCCAGTACAGTGTCTCCTCTCTTTGCTTTTTGGTTCCTTACCTGGCACCTGCGGCCGCGCCCTGAAATAGGTCAATGTTCTGGTAGACGGAAGTTGATAGTGGCTACCTAACCAAGACTACCCCACCCTTAAACGAGGACATTTCCCCATTAACATCAATGTACTGGGCATCCCAGAGGTAGCCGCCGCCAGGGCTTTCACGCCCCTTAAAAGTACCATCCCAGCCCTCATTCGTATTCACGGTAGTAAAAATCAATTCTCCCCAGCGCGTCCATACCCGTAAGCGATACGCTGTAACACCGACCAGCAGTCCCGTCGGTTCGAAGGTGTCATTCAGGCCGTCTCCATTAGGCGTAAAGACATTTGGCATAAAAAAGGTATTGATCAGGCGCAAGCGCAAATCCTTGGTGATGGTGTCCACACATCCGCTCGGATGCGTTACAAACTGCGTGATGAATACCGTGCCGGTATCCCGCAAGGTGTAGTCAAAATCGTCGGAGGGGGTGGTAAACAGCTGATCTCCCATCCGGTTACGGATAACGTAACGCCGCTGATTAGCACCAATACTCTCGTCAAACACCCTAAAGTCTGGTAAAATATTTGTGGGCTCCTGTGGTGTCCAGTTAAACCCTGCCTCCGGCGCATCGCGAACATCGACGAGGCGTGCGAAGGTTGTATCGACAAAACATCCCGTTGGGCTGGTTACGCCCAGGTAAACGTCGTAGACGCCATTATTTTCATAAATGTGGGTAGGACTGGCTATATCCGCCGTCCCGCCGTCACCGAACTCCCAATCGAAAATATACGTGTCGTCGATTGGACGGCTGAGGTTGATAAACTCCTTGGTAAAGGGCACACACCCAAAGCCTTCATCCGGTTCGATCAACAGGGTTCTTGGGCTGGGGAAATACGATAGCGGCTTAGTTGTAGATGCGATACAGCCATTATCGTCGGTGGTGGTTAATTCTACATTAAAGATACCTGGAATGGTATAGCGGTGGCGGGGGTTTTGCCGGCCATCGTCCGGGGTAGCGTCGGCAAAATCCCACCGCCAATCGGTGATGGTATTAGTGCCTTGCGGTACGGTTAAGTCCGTAAAATCGATCGGTTCATCATCACATCCTGGTGTCGTGAATTCGAAGTCCGGGTCAGCACTTGGGAATACCCCAAGCAGAAAATCTGCCGTATCCCTGCAGTTTTCAGCAAAGGAGCCACGGTTGAGAATCATCGTTCCTTCGTAAGTTCCGACGGTAGTGATGTTGGTAGTAAAATCGCGGCTTGCGCCGGTTATCAGTCCTTCTGGCCCTTCCAGAATCCAGTCGTACTCATCGATAAAGTCGACGTTAGTGCTTTCGTTGATGATCGTATTCTGCCCTGGGCCGCACTGCCGGATAAAGAACCGGCCCTGATCGTCCAACTCCGTTTCCAACAAGTCCGCAAAGACTTGATTACCACAGAGGTTAACCGTCATTTGGAACTCACGTTTGGTTTCACTGAGCAGCACTGGCACACTATCTCGCGACCACTCTTCGATGCAAACCGCCAGCGCGAAGGTACCCCGGAAGATGGGCACCCCTTCGAGGAGTCCTGTTTCTGTATTGAGTGATAGCGTACTTCCTACGCCCAGTTGTTGGTTACGACTATACTGTGGCCCACGCCAGCCAGCGGAGGTATAGGGTGGAGGAGATTCGATGAGGGGAACTACGTCGTCAAAAGTAGTTTGTGTTTGGGTGCCGCCCGGGCCGAGGCCATCCCGGCCACCGCCAACCACTGCATCGCAGAAGAAGTACACCAGGCTGTCATTCTCCCGATCCGTTGCCCCCAGGTCGATCTGAAAAGGTTCATTGGCACAAATAGCAATCGGAGGATCAATATTGAAAACCGGACTGGCGTTGCACCGCAGCTGGGACTCGGGCGTAATGGTAATGAAATAGGTTGTACCAATCTCATCCGGAACCTGAAGGTTGATGATTGCCTCGTTACGGCAGCAGCGCTGGTAAACCAGCGTGTAGCTTTCGTTAGATACCGGTAACTCCACGGTAAACTCATACACCCCGACCTGCTGACAAACGTCTTCGGTAAGTACCAGGCAGGGGTTACCCAAGTTGAGGGGAACATCCGAGAAATTATCCAGGGTGATCCCCAGTGTCGGCGTGATCAGCGTCGTACTGCGGTATACAGAAATGTGTCCATCTGCAGAACTCAGCCCCGGCGGTACGTCAGAGCTATTAGCTCCATCGAAAAAAGCGCCTTGACCGATACAATCCCGATACATATTGATCCGGACATCATAGACTTTTACACCGGAGTTTGAATCGTTATTGAGCCAGCCTCGGCAGATGTAGGTAAATTCACCCCCTACAATGTGGCCAGCCGACAACTCCGCTAAAGGAATCAACAAAAGCAGAAAAAAGGGAAGTAGGCAGGTAGGTAGAAGTTTTAACGCGCTCAATCTTAAAATTTTAGGGAGGGAACAATCTGAACGGTAAAATACAGTTTCCTAGTCTGAAAGCCGTTCTTAAAAGCGTAAAATTCACGCTTTGAGTTACTGCTGACAGAATTATAGTCCTAAAAAGTAAAGCATAGATGTATTTCCGGTTCTAACCCTTCCGGCCAATTCTGTTTGTGCAGCCTCACGAATATATAGAAACCTCAGCGGCCGCTCCGAATAGGGAGGTACGCTTCTTTCCAAATTTTAGCATGAACATAAGGACTAACCCACTTCCCGAGATGCACCATCCGTTGCCTCCCCTTGGCTCCCAAGCGCTGTCCACACTACACGCAGGCGGACTAGTACTACTACCTACAGCAAACTTATGGCAACTAGCGGCCAGTATTCATCACCCGCCTGCCGTACAACGGTTGCTCCGAGTATGCCCGGCCTCTTCGGTCAACCGGTCAGAACTGGTCTTTGCAGACCAAGAGGACCTCTTTGACTGGTGCCCGAAAATCCACCCCCGCCTTTACACCTTATTGTCTTTTCACAAGCGACCACTCACGCTACTGGTACCGGCCGGTAAAAAGGTTCCACTTGCTCTGGTCGACCATAACGGCGAAGTCGCCGTCCGGCTGGCGATGGACAGTTTCTGCTACCGGTTGTGCGAAGATCTGGAAGCTCCCTTGGTTACTTGCCAGGCCGCAGGCCTGGGCGAAAGCCAGCTCCCCACCAGTTTCGGTAAAATCCGGTCAGACGTACTGCGAACCGCTGACTATACCGTAAAGCGACGGCAACGAGAAGAGTTGAACCCGTCCAGGGCGGTTGCTGCGCGGTATGGTAAGGATGGAGAGATTGAGTTTTTACATTAAGGGACGCCGTATAAATAACTTACTGGCTTTTGACCTGACGCTTCTGTTCTCACCGCGCTTAAAAATCCTTTGCATAGCCTCAGTTACGGAAATGATTTTCAGGTGCGGGGAGGGCAAAATAAGACGGTCAAAAGGCGTAAGTTATTTGTACGGCGTTCCTAAGCAACAGGCTGTGCCAAATCCCTGAATAATCAGCAGATAAGGAGGGAGCGGCCGTAAAGCCGTCGGCTCCTCCAGTAAAGATGGTCACGGGCATCCATTCGCCGGCGACTACAATTTCCGGACGATCGTCTCCTTCTATATTTCCAACGGCAATGGCGGTTACCATTCCGATATTGGCCAATGCCGGGATTACTTCAGCGGTCACGTCAGTAAACTTAGCTGCGTCGTTGCGCAGCAGGTAAGAACGTGGCGCGGATGGGTAAGCTCCGGGAAAAGAACGGCCACCAATCAGTAGGTCAAGATCGCCATCAGCATCATAGTCAATGGTAGCAACGGCACCGGTACTCGTCGGAATTCGAGGCATTGGGGTAGTGGCGAATTTACCTTTATCATTGAGGTACAACCGATCCTGATAAACGGCGGCACCGGGTTCGGCGGCGTTGCCGCCGCTGCCGACGTAAAGATCATCATCACCGTCGCCGTCAGCGTCAAAGAAGATAGCACTTACGTCTTCGTAACCTGCGTGAAGAGCAGGCAATTGGTCCGGGCTTTTGCTGAACGTGCCGTTGCTTTTCTGGAGGTAAATTTCGGATGGTTGGTCCGCCGCTCCGCCAAAGAAAAGGTCGGTCCGCCCATGCCCCTGCGGTGACCGCAGTTCCGTCGCCATTGTTGATGTACAGGTTATCGGAGGCGACGTAGTCATTGGCCACGTAAATGTCTGGCCAGCCATCTCCGTTAAAATCATGGACTACAGAACTCAGGGCGAAGGCGTAGTTGTTAATGCCCGCCGCGATACTGACGTCGGTGAATTTGCCAACGTCATTGTGCGCAGCAACTGATCGGAGTCGTATTGATTTGGTGGCTCGAGGAAACATGCGCTCAACTTAAAAACAACTAACTTTGAAAAAGCTTACCTGGGTGGTACACTTTCGATTGAAATGGTGGTACACTTTTTAGTTGTAATCTACATAGCTCCTAGTACTAGTGGTCTGTCAACATTAAATGTTGGGGTAATCTGCGATGCCTTTTGGTGCTAAATTTCGTTAAAGAACTCCTTCCGTAGCTACGGCTATGCAAGGAATC
>JBLHRW010000188.1:0-9288 GCA_047626445.1 Neolewinella sp. | reverse complement strand
CGATTGTCACGGTGATGCGGTGGGTTGTCTTACTTACTGCCTCATTTAGTATCTACATTAGATTGTTTTATAGTAGGGGTAAGGTAGTTACTAATGCTTCCGGATTGGTGCTTCTCTCTTTTTTATTATTAGCAACGGTGCTCTCAAATATTTTTGGGTATGCGCCTGGGGTGTCAAATTTCAAGTTGTTTATTTTTGGTTTTGGAAGCTTAGCTATTATTCACGGGGTTTTGCTTGTTGATAAATGGCGGGAATTTGATCGCTATATATTTAGCGCGTTATCAGGCTTCTTGGCTACCTCAACAGTAATTTGGATTTTTTTTCCGATGCAAGCCTATCTAAGGAGTAATGATCTTATTCGAATAGCAGGTTTTCAGGGAATGACGAACCAGTCTCAAGTAATGGGAGTTCTAGCTGCGGTGTCTTTAGCTTGGGTAGTTACCAAAATAATAACCGACTCAAATTGTAGAAAATGGTACTGGTACTTAGTTAGTACGGGGTTCGTAATATTCATGATCGCATCAAATGCAAGAACCGGTCCTGTCTGTTTGGCATTGGCAGCGGCAACAACAGGTATAGGCACACTTTTTGTTAAACGCTACAGGGTTAAAGCAATATTGGAAATGTTCAAACTCCGATTTTGGGTTGCCGTAGCTAGTCTTCTGATTTTAATCGGTTCTTTTTATGGAGAAATTGAGGGGGCTGCCATTAATTTCGCAATTAAGGGAGGGAGAAACGGAGATGAACTAAATGCAGCATTTGAGGCCTCGCGAGGTTTTCGAATTCGCCAACTCTATGAGAGTTTTATAGAAAGCCCATGGACGGGTAAGGGGTTTGGGTTAGAGACTTTTGAACGTAATTTAAGGGTAGTTTACGACCCACTATTGGGTGTTATTCCAATAAAGGCTTCAGTAGAAAAGAATTTTATTTTTCTTGCTGTTTTTGAAGAGACAGGCATCTTCGGAGGAGCACTTACAATATTGTTTATTTTTGTCACTGCTTATTTGTTGACTAACTATAAGTCGCCTTTATGGTGTTTCGTATTCCTGACTGGAATATTTGCCAACGTTGGAGAGTCGATCCTGTTTTCACTGGGAGGGATGGGCTTATTTGTCTGGATAATTATGATGTCCTCGTTAATTCGCCGGCCTCAGGTTTAATATGACCTATTTGTCCTATCCTTGCTTTTTCGAAATGTGGTAACTGAACACCTCTTTTAAAAAAAAAATAAATGAAAAGAAAATATGAACATAGCACTAATTCATCTCCCATAGTTGTTGACGCCATCAACATAAGTACAGGAGGAGGGTTGGTTCTACTGAAATATTTGTGTGATGAGCTAATAGGTAACTTGATGGATTTTATTCTCGTTGTAGACGAAAATAAAAATACGATAGATATAGACGGATGCTCTATAGTACACTGCAATAATAGCCTTTTATCGAGGTATAAGTTCTATGCTAATCTAGAAAAGGAATTGCAGCCAAGTGTAGTGTTTTGCTTTGGTAACTTCCCGCCTCCGCTACGCTTGTCGTGTCGTGTATATACTTACTTTCACCGGCCAGCATTAGCTAAGATAAACCTTCACCTTGCAAGCTGGTCGCAAAGAATGAGTTATAAAGCTAAACGTTTTCTACTGTGGGTTTGGAAGGAAAACACGCGGATGTTTATTTTTCAAACAGCAGTAGTTCAGGAAAATTTCCTTAGAACCTACGGGCAAGGCATAAGTACTGAAATAATACCTTTCTATAATACCACGCAGTATAATAGACCAGCAAGTGACTCAAGTGACTCAAGTGATCGGATCGAAAGATTTATTTATGTAAGCAACGATGCCCCCCATAAAAATCATGGAGCGTTACTCGACGCCTGGAAAGAACTACACGAACAAGGGGTACATCCTCAATTATTGCTCACGTTACCGGTCTCAAGCCGGTTTGAACAAAGAGTGAAATTTTTAAATAAAGAGGGTTGTAACATTATCAATGTTGGGCAATTGGATCATCAGGTTATTCTTGATGAAACCAAGAAATCGAAGTACGTCATATTTCCATCAATCGCAGAAACTTTGGGCTTAGGCCTGGTAGAAGGCTTTTATTTGGGATGTCACGTAATTGCTGCAGACCTACCGTACACGAAAGAAGTCGTTATACCTTCTTTCGAGTTCGATCCGTTTTCTAGTTCGGCTATAGCGTTTGCCGTACTTCAATCGTTAGAAACCTCTGTTGCCCCCGGCACAGAATTGGTTTTGGATAATAAAATCGATGATTTACTACTGCTCTTGTCAAGTAATTAATAATGAAACAAATACTACAATCCTTCAAAACAGGAGACACAACCCTAGAAACAGTACCCCGCCCCCGCGTAGGAAGCGGCCAAGTATTAATCCGTTCCACCTACAGTCTGGTATCCTTAGGAACAGAGCGAATGCTGGTCTCTTTCGGCCAAAGTAACCTGCTACAAAAGGCACGAGCCCAGCCGGAGAAGGTGAAGATGGTACTAGACAAGGTGAAAACCGACGGTCTGATGCCAACTATTAATGCGGTACGTAATAAGCTAGACGAACCCATCCCGCTCGGATACTGTAATGTTGGAGTTGTGGAAGAGATTGGAGCCGGCGTCAGTGGTTACCGCAAGGGAGACCGCGTAATATCTAATGGTAGCCACGCAGAATTCGTCACGGTGGGCGAAAAGCTTTGCGCTAAAATTCCTGATGGGGTTTCTGATCAGGAGGCGGCATTTACAGTCATTAGTGCTATTGGGCTTCAGGGGATCAGGCTGCTCGACCCGACCTTTGGGGAGACTATAGTCGTGACCGGTCTGGGCCTCATAGGTTTGTTGGCAGGGCAATTGCTGATCGCTAATGGCTGTCGAGTAATCGGCTTGGAGCCGGACCCGACGAAAAGAAAACTGGCCAATACTTTTGGCATCGAGACCACGGAAGCTACCGATCCGGTTATAGCCGTGATGGAAATGACCGATGGGGTAGGAGCCGACGCTGTGTTGATCACTGCTTCTGCAAAAACCGATGCCATCATCTCTCAGGCTGCAGGCATGTGCCGCCAGCGCGGACGGGTTATACTCGTCGGGGTGATCGGGCTGAACCTTGATCGGGGCGACTTTTACAAAAAAGAGATCAGCTTCCAGGTGTCCTGCTCTTACGGCCCTGGCCGCCACGATGAAGATTATGAAGGTCGGGGCAAAGACTATCCGGTTGGCTTCGTGCGGTGGACAGAACAACGCAACTTTCAGGCCGTACTTCATGCACTGGCCCACGGGCAACTTAAGGTTGAATCCCTGATCTCGGAGGTTGTCCCCTTTGATGATATGGGCGAAGTGTACGGCAATATCGCGAACTCAAAATCGATCGCTACGCTTTTCCGGTACCCGGAAGCAGCTCCGGATGACCGCACCATCACCGTCGGTGAAACCAAGTTTTCGGCCCCTGAGGGGAAAGCCTGGGGAATCGTCGGCGCTGGCAACTTTACGAAAATGACCATGCTGCCCATCCTGGATAAGGTGAAGGCACCGGTAGCCTACATCGCCAGTGCTGGCGGCGTTTCCGCAACGGGATTGGCGAAGAAACACGGCATCGGCAAGAGCACCACAGATTTTACTGAGATGCTTGCCGACCCTAGCGTTGGTTTGGTCGTCATTACTACCCGCCACAACCTGCACGCATCCATGGTGGTGCAGGCGCTTGCGGCCGGTAAGGATGTATTTGTAGAAAAACCCTTGGCCCTGTCTGAAGAAGAGTTGGGGGAAATCGTCGCGGCACGCACCACCAGCCGTAAGAACATTACCACCGGGTTCAACCGCCGCTTCTCTCCGCATACGGAGGCCGTTAAGAAGCACCTCCCGACGGAGATTGGCAAGAACATGGTGGCAACGATGAACGCGGGCTTTATCCCGCCTGAAGTGTGGGTGCACGATATGCAGGTCGGTGGAGGAAGAATCATCGGCGAGGCTTGTCATTTTATCGACTTGCTGGTGCACCTCAGCGGAAGCCTGGTGACCGAAGTTTGTATGAATGCGCTTGGCCATAATCCGGAAGAAAACACGGACAACGCCAGCATCCTACTACGGTTTGCAAACGGTGATAACGGTACGGTCCATTACTTTGGCAACGGTGATAAATCCTTCCCGAAAGAACGAGTCGAGGTTTTTGCTGGCCAGCAGGTTTTCCAAATCGATAACTTCCGCCAGACGACCGCCTACGGTGTCAAAGGCTTTAGCAAACTGAAGACGCGACTTGATAAAGGCCATGCCCGACAGTTCGAACTTTTACATGAACGCTTTGCTGCTGGCGGAGATCCGCTCATCAGCCTGGCGGAGCAACTCAACGTTACCCGTGCCAGTTTTGCCGCCCTCGCGTCGCTTAAGTCTGGAGGTTGGGTACGCGTTGAAGCCTAAGGCATTCCCTCTTGAGAATTAACACTTAGCTTAAAGCATTTAGGCTGGCGCAAGAAATCGCGTCAGCCTAAATGCTTTACGCTAGAGTCTGAAAATTTTGCCGATTAACCAACATTAGCTCCGCTGCTACTGCGTGGTGTACCCGCGTTCTGCGCCCCCTATGATAAGACAGCTACCAACCATTATTAAGCAGATGGGCCTGCGCTATTCAGGCTACCGAGCATGGTACGAACTACGTAAACGCACCGGCCTTCTGAAGCGAAGTTTTCCTCTTGATTTTTCCACCCAGTTATTGCCCACACTGGCGAAATGGCGAGAAAATCCACCGAAATTTCTGCTTGGCCGGGAGTTGAAAGATCGCCCGTCGGCAGTTAAAGACGAAACCTTGTTGGCGGATTACCAACGTTTTTTAAAGGGCGATATCCGCTACTTTAACAATGAGACCAAGTCAGTGGGGCGCGATTATGATTGGTTGACGAACCCTGCGACCGGTCACCGTTATGTGCTCGATCATTGGACCGAAATTCCCGACCTCAGTGCGAAAGCCGGAGACATTAAATACGTCTGGGAAAAATCTCGTTTTAGCTACCTACTTACACTCATTCGCTACGATCACCACTACGGGGAAGCCCTCGGCGAGGTGGTGTTTTCCGAGATCGATAGCTGGCTGGAGGCCAACCCGCTCAACCTCGGCCCCAACTACATCTGCAGCCAGGAAACCAGCTTACGGCTGCTGAACTGGACCTTTGCGCTGTACTACTACAAAAATGATGCGGCGCTGACGCAGGTACGATGGAAGCGTATAATGCAAAGCATCTACGGCCAACTGAAGCACGTACGGGCGAATATTCATTTCTCCAGAATCACCGTTCGGAACAACCACGCCATCACCGAAACACTGATGCTGTACCTCGGAGGTTTGCTCTTTCCCTGGTTTCCCGAAGCGGTAGAGTGGAAGCGAAGCGGGAAGGCCTGGTTCGAGGACGAGATCGCTTACCAGATCTACGACGACGGGACTTTCCTCCAGCACTCTCACAATTACCACCGCGTGCTGGTGCAGCTGTTGAGCTATGCCATCTCCATAAGTGGAGCAAACGGAGAACGGTTTTCCGACGTGGTGTACGACAAGGCTGCCCTCACCCTCAATTATCTCTATCAGTGTACCCAGCCTGAGAATGGTCATTTGCCGAACTATGGCTCCAATGACGGAGCATTGTTCTTCCCGCTCGCGAGTCAGACTTACCGGGATTACCGTCCGCAGCTCAACGGCCTGAGTCAAATGCTTTACGGTGAGCTTCTCTTTTCCGAAACATCAGGAGAGGAAGCTGCATGGCTCTCTTCCGGAACTTCCTTTGCACCCGCGTTCGCGCCCACCCCAAAGAAGCCACGAAGCGAAAGAGTTCCTGCCCGGAAAAGAACAAATAGCTTCCCGGCAGGCGGAATCTATACCTATAATGGCAGTGAGAGTTTCGTGTTTTTGCACTGCCAGAGCTACAATGACCGCCCTTTTCAGGCCGATAATCTCCACTTTGATTTGTGGCTGAATGGACAGAATTTCCTGCGCGATGCCGGTACCTACCGCTACAATACGGACCCGGAAAAACTGAAGTTTTTCATGGGCACCGCTGGCCATAATACGGTGATGCTGGGCAAGCACGACCAGATGCTGAAAGGCAGCCGCTTTATCTGGCTACACTGGCCCGAATTAATAAGCGCCGACCTGTCGGAAACAGACTTTGGCTTCCGTTTCGTCGGAGAAATTCGTGCATTTCGGCACCTGGGCAAAGACATTCGTCACCGCCGACTGGTGGAATACAACCGGTCAGAAAAACGCTGGGTAGTGGAAGACACCGTAGATCATACTACCGGCGAACCGCTCGTCCAACACTGGAACCCGCACCCCGATTGGGAGCAGAATCTGAATATATCCGCCAAAGATGAAAACGGACGACCGCTGGAGATAAACCTATCCACCGGCTATTTTTCCGGCCACTACGGGGAGATTATGGAGGCACCGCATATTACCTTTTCGACCTCGGGTACTACGGTACGAACGAGCATTCGACTTCGCCAAGGTTGAAGGCAGAGACTTATTCCGGCAATAATTACAGGCGCTGAACCAAAGCCCAACGAACCAACAGACCAACGAACCAAATGAACATCCTCTTAATCCACCAATACTTCCTAGAAAAAGACGACGGCGGCGGCAGCCGGATGAACGAGATGACACGAGTCTGGGAAGAAAAAGGACACACCACTACGGTGCTGGCCGGAATGGTCCACTATGCTACTGGGGTGAAACGAGATAAATACAAAGGCAAATTTACAGTCACCGATCCGCACAGCCCGGGGACTACGGTAATCCGTAGCCACGTCTCCGAGGCCTATAACGTGAACTTTCTCGGCCGGCTCTGGGCATATTTCTCCTTCGTATTCTCTAGTATTTACGCTGGAATGTTCAAAACGGAAGGGAAATTTGATGTCATTCTGGTAACTTCTCCACCGCTATTCGTCGGCATCACAGCCTATGTGCTGAGCTTATTGAAACGCGTTCCCTTCGTCTTTGAAGTCCGTGATCTCTGGCCAGAATCTGCCATCGATACAGGCGTACTCCAGAACAAGGTGATCATCAAACTGGCCTACTGGTTTGAGGCATTCATCTACCGTAAGGCGACCCTCATCAATGTCCTCACTCCTGCTTTTCGGGACAAGTTGGTCAATGAAAAAGGTATTGCGCCAGATAAGGTAGTCTTCATTCCCAACGCTGCCGACTTTACCCTCAGCGATCCCTTATTAGATACTTTTGATCGGGAAACATTCCGTACCGCCCAGGGGTGGACTGATAAAACCATAGCTACCTACGTCGGCGCGCACGGCGTAGCCAACCACCTAATCCAAGTGATTGATACGGCAAAACTGTTGGGTGACCGGCCAGACATTCACTTTGTCCTCATCGGCGGAGGTATGAGGAAGGAAGCCCTGAAAGCTGCTGTTGCGGAACGTGGCCTTACCAACGTCCAGTTTGTTGATTCGGTGCCAAAGAGTGTGGTCTTTGAGTACATCTTGGCTTCCGATTTCGGAATGTCCGTTCTTAAAAAAGTAGACACCTTCAAGACCATCTACAGCAATAAAACCTTCGACTACATGGCGACGAAACGGCCTGTGCTGTTGGCCATCGATGGTGTAAGCCGCGAACTGGTGGAAACGGCAGACTGCGGTTTCTACATTGAACCGGAAGACCCCGCTGATTTTGCTCGTGTGATGCGCCACGCGGCTGATTTACCTGAGGAGGAACGTTTACGTATCGGCGAGAATGGTTACGCTTACGCCAAGGCCCACTTCGACCGAGATGTGCTGGCGGAGCGGTACCTTGGGTACCTGGCAGGTGCTACCGCTTAGGTGTACGTGCTGTTTGATCCTGTAGAGATTCAATCATAGTAGCCTCGGACGGAGCGAAGCGCAGTCCTGGGCTACGAAAAAAAACCTAACATTTCTTCGTGGCGCGAAGCGCTGCCGTTTGCTAAACCACAATGAACAAGAACCCCATAATCATAATAGGCTACTCCGGCCACGCCTGGGTCGCCATTGATGCCTTCCAACAAGCGGGTGGCCAAGTGGTTGGCTACTGCGAACGAGAAGAAAAGAAGGTTAACCCTTACAAATTACCATTTCTCGGTAGTGAAGACATATTGAAAGAAGATCAGGACCAAGCTTATTTTGTCGGTATTGGCAATAATACAATTCGAAAATCAGTAATGCTGAAAATGCATCGGCGTGCATCAATAATCGTTCACCCGACGGCGGTGGTGGCGACCTTGGCCAAGGTCTGCGACGGGGTGTTGGTGGCTGCCCGCGCGGTCATCAATCCGCTGGCAATGATCGGTCGCGGTGCTATCATTAATACAGGCGCGATCGTTGAGCATGAATGTGTGGTGGAAAATTTCGCCCATGTAGCACCTGGTGCGGTGTTGGCGGGTAACGTTCGGGTTGGGGCACTGGCCTTTATTGGCGCGGGCGCGGTCGTCCGGCAGGGCATTGCTATTGGTGCGGGGGCTATTGTCGGGGCTGGTGCTGTGGTGGTGAAGGATGTGCCGCCCGGGATAACAGTGATGGGTAATCCAGCGAAGCAGAGAGCAGGCACTCTTTAGCCTCCAACATGCGGTAGCCTAACGACCTAAAAGACTAACGAATTAAAAGACTAACCCAATGATCCCCTTAAGCATCCCCCATCTCGCCGGCAACGAATGGCAATACGTAAAAGAATGCCTCGATACCGGCTGGGTATCCACCGCAGGTAGCTACGTCACGCGGTTTGAAGATGAAATAGCAGCCTTCACCCACAGCAAGCGGGCGGTTTCCTGTATGAACGGAACGGCAGCTTTGCACGTTTGCCTCAAGTCACTTGGCGCAGGACCTGGCGACTACGTTATCGCGCCCAACCTCACCTTCGTGGCCACGCTCAATGCCATTACTTATACGGGCGCGGAGACGATTTTAATCGATACCGACCCGGATTCGTGGCAGATGGACCTCGACCTGCTGGAGGAGTTTTTAGGGGCGCAAACGCAGGTGCAAGAAGGGGTTTTAAAGAGCAAAGCGGACGGACGCCGAATCGTCGCATGTATGCCCGTCCACGTCCTCGGAAACATGTGCGACATGGAGCGGCTGACTGCACTCTGTGAGCGCTATCACCTGCCGATGGTAGAAGATAGTACCGAGGCGCTGGGGGCTACCTTCAACGGCCGCCATGCCGGAACCTTCGGAACCTTCGGGACGAGTAGTTTCAACGGCAATAAAATCATCACCACCGGAGGCGGAGGCATGATCTTTACCCAAGACCAAGCTCTCGGCGACCGCATAAAACACTTGACCACT
>JBLHRW010000187.1:0-9310 GCA_047626445.1 Neolewinella sp. | reverse complement strand
ACCTAAAGTCGCCTTGCTGGTCGAGCCGCCATTCAACGTTTACACCAGCGGACAGATCTACTTCCTCTTCGATTGGGAAACGGAACTGCCGGTGGACCGCATCCGCGCCTCTACGCTACTGCAGACAGCTATTCCCAAATTCGGGTCCCGCTACGGGCTGGCAGACCTCAACGACTACGACGTACTGATCCTTCCCGACGGCCGCAACCTCAGCGACGTTTTCGGCGAAGACGAGCAAGGTATGCTCCGCACCTGGCTAAATGGCGGTGGTACGATCGTTGCCATCGGGTCTAGTGCCGAATTCTTTACCAATTCCAGTGGCTTTCTTAAAGAACAAAAAGTCAGTAAGCCCGAAAGTAACCTTAATAAAGATGCCGCTGCCGCGCTGAATTTCGATCAACGGACTGATTTTTACGGGAAACAACGCATCCCTGGTTCTGCCCTCAACGCAACGGTTGACGTGAGCCATCCACTAGCCTTTGGGGTGAAATCCGAAGTGTACACGCTTAAGTTTGGGGCTAATTCCCTCACGCCAGAGGCAGGATTGCACAGCGTCGGCCGATACGCGTCTGATGCTACAGCATTATTGGCGTCTGGCTACGCCTCCCAACCTAACCTGGACAGCTTAGCTGGAAAGACCTGGGCGGGTATGCGGACCATCGGCCGCGGCAAAATTGTCTACTTCATGGACAACCCCCATTACCGGATGTTCTGGCGTGGGCCCAGCCGGATGATGCAGAATGCGGTTATGGTGGTGCCGGGGATGTAAGGCGCGCGCTTCGTGCGAGTCGCTTCGCTCCTGTTGCAGGGGGCGCTTCTCTCGTTGCAAGGGTTGCCAACCCTGCGACTCTTGCAATCCCTCCAACGGGAGCAAAGCGACTATTGCAACAAGCGCGGTAGGGCTACTAAAAAAGTGTGGTAAAAGTCAACTAACCCAAGTGTTCGCAGCGTTGTAATTCCAAATAACCCTAACACAAATGTCTTTCGATCCACTTCATTCCGCGCAGGTCGCACACGGTAAATTCCATCTCCATCCCTGGGAAGGTCAGGTGTTGGTGGACCGGGATGTTTTGATTCGTAGCTTTTTTCGGGAAATGAGGGTGGTTGGCCGCCGTCGTGAACCAGCTGACCCTGGTTTCGGAAAGTCTCGGTACTACACACAGAACGAATTCAGCCAGTATTTCGAGATAATGGCGATCAGCTACATTGGCCTGTTGACTGTGATCTACGTATTGCTGCTCATTGCCGGGTTGATACAGGCTTGGTAGTGATCCCGTTTTTTGTTCTCCGGCCCTTGTACCGCCCCGCCCCTTCTCGCTAGCAGTAGGCCGACATAAGTGGCGGAGTACACAGCGAACGCCAATTCTGAACCCCCAATCGCGGAAATCTAATTACCTTCGCGCCTTCATATGGAAAACTCCCTCCCCGTCATCCTCGAAGCCGGCGTGCAAGCCGCAATTACTGACCTCTATGGTGCCGATGGTGCCGCTGTAGAGATCACTTTGCAAACTACCCGACGGGAGTTTGAAGGTGAATTCACCGTGGTAACCTTCCCACTAACCCGGGTAGCCCGTAAAAAGCCAGATGAAATTGCTGAAGACTTGGGAAAATACCTGAAGGAAAAGGTGGCTGAAGTAGCCGATTACAACGTGATCAAAGGTTTCCTTAACCTGGTCATCGCTGACGAGTACTGGAGAGATTTTCTGCTGAACGAAGGCATCTCCGATAATTATGGTCAGGGAGCACCCAAGGGAGAAACCGTGGTGGTTGAGTTCGCCAGCCCCAACACGAATAAGCCTTTGCATCTGGGGCACGTTCGGAACATCCTCTTGGGTTGGTCCAGCGCGCAGCTGCTGGCTAAGGCTGGGTACGACGTGAAGAAAGTCCAGATCATCAACGACCGGGGCATCGCTGTTTGTAAATCCATGTTGGCCTGGCAACTGTTCGGCAAAGGCGCTACACCGGAAAGTGTCGGTGCTAAACCCGACCATTTTGTGGGGGACTACTACGTAATGTTCGAGCAGAAGTTTCAGGCAGAATACAAAGCCTGGCAGACGACCGAAGCAGGAACAGCTGTATTAACAGAATTCGGAAAGGAAGGGCAAAGCCCGGAAGCTTTCTTCAAGGGGTACAGCAAAAAGTACTTCAACGATTACAGCCAACTTGGCGCCCAGTCCAGCGAAATGCTACGGCAGTGGGAGGCTGGCGACGAAGCCACCCGCGCACTTTGGACGAAAATGAACAACTGGGTCTACAAAGGATTTGAAGAAACTTATGCCGCACTTGGTGTCAGTTTTGATAAGCTCTACTACGAATCGAATACCTACGTACTGGGCAAAGACATGGTCGATAAAGGCCTGGAAATGGACGTCTTCCACACCAGAGAAGATGGCTCTGTTTTCGCAGACCTTACCGACGCTAAACTATCGGAAAAAACCCTGATGCGGGCTGATGGAACGAGTATTTACATCACCCAGGATCTAGGGACAGCTCGCCTCCGCTACGACGACTTCGGTGCCACCCGAATGCTTTACACCGTGGCGGATGAGCAGAACCACCACTTCGCTACACTCTTCGAACTGCTGAAGCGGCTGGAAGAGCCCTACGCGCCAGGTCTTTACCACCTCAGCTATGGAATGGTTGATCTGCCTACCGGCCGGATGAAAAGCCGGGAAGGAACCGTCGTAGATGCCGACGACCTGATGAAAGAGGTGATTCACGAAGCCCGGCTGGTTAGCCAGGAACGTGCTGCCACCAGTGATTTGTCCAAAGACGATCGCGATGAGATCATCCGGCAGATTGGCCTCGCCGCCCTGAAATTCCACATCATCAAGGTAGGCCCCAAGAAACGGATGACCTTTGACCCCAAAGAATCCGTCGATATGCAGGGCCAGACCGGCCCCTACGTGCAGAATGCCTACGTCCGGACCCGGGCAGTATGGCGGAAAGCCGATGAGAATGGCCTCGCGATCGACTTTTCTCTGGCAAAGGACTACACCAACCTTGCTCCCGCAGAGCGGGAGCTGATCAACCAGCTCTACGGATTCCCCGGACTGATCAGCACTGCTGCCGAGTCTTACGATCCAAGCCTCATCGCGATGTTCTGTTACGAACTGGCCAAGAACCTCCATAAGTTCTGGCACGACCACAGCATCCTTAGTGCGGAAACGCCGGCTGCCGTAGCTTTCCGTTTACAGCTTTGTAAGGCGGTAGGCAATACCCTACAAACTGGTATGCGGTTGATCGGGATTGAGGTGCCTGAGCGGATGTAGGGACACCGCTCGTCCGCAAAGGCAGCCTGTAGGGCCTGAGTCGTCGGCCGAGAGGTGGATTATGAGGTCGGAATCTCTCGGTCGACGAGCGATCCCCTGCTTGCTGCTCTTCTAACTTAATCTTCGAATTCTGTAGGTATGCCGTTCGAATACGACGGGTAGTCAGGCCTTCACATTTATATGAAATAAACCACCGCCCGCTCGACCAACAACTCAATCAACTCCCGCTGATAGTACTTATATCGATCCGGTATACCCAGCACCCTGATCTTCTTCCCGAAGCGTGCTCCGCCGGTAGTTTTGATGGCCTTGCGATGCCTTTCCTCCATCACCAGTAATAAGTCCGCCCATTCCATCAACGCTTCGGTCAATGGAATCGTCCCCTCCTTTCGGCAGAGTTTGAGGTTCGTTCCCGCCGAAGCGAATTCAAGGGAAGGGTACTCCTCGGCGAAAAAGTCTTCGGCTGTCTTGGAGCGTTGAATATTGGCGGAGCAGACGAAAAGGATTCGTTTCATGCAGCGATTAACGCTTCCACTATGTTCATTAGTTCGGAAAAAAAACCGATAGCCGGCAGCCGGACAAAAGTTCGTCTGCCGGCTTTAGCTAAGCTATAACAACTCCAGTTCAAATTCTGAACGGTCTACGTCTGACGGGTCATAAGTAATTCGGATAGTCATGATGGAAGAATTACCCCAGCGACACCTAGAGTTTCACCGAAACACCTCCCCGTACCACCGTACCAACGGTAGAAAATCCAGTAACCTCCACAAAATCAGCGTTCGTCAGGTTTCTGACGTCGAAGAAGACCCGAAGGTTCTCCGCAGAGAAGAACCGGTATTCTGCGTAAGCATTTACGAGGAAGTAGGGATCTAGATCAACTTCAAACCGGCTGAAGTTGGCATCGAACCAAACGTCTGGGCGTTCACCGGTATAATGGCCCGATAGACGGGCGGTGAAGGGAGATTTGGCGGAGTTGAAGGTGATGCCGAGGTTGCCCGTCGCGCGAGGACGGCGGAAGAACTCTTCAGTTTCGGTGGGCGTTCCACTGAAATCAACCGAAGAACGACGGCCTTTAACGTAGGTAAGGCTGCCGTTGAGGGTGATTTGCTTGCTGAGCTGACCGGAAGCCGTGAATTCGACACCTCGATCGAGCTGCTCATCCTGGTTCTCGTACTGGGAGGTGTAAACGATCACGTCCTTGATTTCACGCTGAAAGGCGGTAAATTGGAAGGCATAATTGCCCGCAGGGTGACGCAGACTGGTGCTGGCCTCAACGGACAGCGCAACCTGCGGCTTCAGGTCGGGGTTGGCGCCGAAGGGGCCGGCGAGTTGATCGAGGGTAGGGCTTTGAAAAGCGTTGGACAGCGAAACCCGGCTACTCCATGTTTTGGTGGACTGGACGCCGAGGGCGATGGAATAGTTGCTCTGACCACCAAAATTAGAGTGGTTGTTGTAGCGGAAACCAGCGTCTACGTAGAGGTTTTCGGCTACGTTGAGGTGCAACTGCAGGTAAGGACTCAGCGTGGTTGCTGTCTGGTTGTTGGTGTCGACAGCGGGAACCAGGATTTCTTCGCGCAGCTGCGTTCCGAAGGTTATGGCTGCCTGGTTTGTCGGGCGGTAAGTGCCGAAAACATCCGCCTGGTGGCTGCGACCGAGGAACTCGGAGGTGCCGAAAGACGCGTCCTCGAAAACACGATCTGTTTGGGCGAAATTATAGCGTCCGCCGAGGGTGGTCTTTCCTTTTTGGTAGTCAACCGTGAGCCCGGGCAGCAGCAGATCGTTGGTGTAGCTGTTGTCGCCGTCGCGGAAGGAGCCCGCGTCATAGTCGCCATCAAAGCCAGCAATGCGCAGCGTAGGGCGGAAGGTCAGGTACTGATTAGGGCGGTAGGTTAGGCTGGTGTTGAAATTCAGGCGTTGAGAACCATCTTTCTGAAACGCCACGGTGCTGTCTTCTGGCGTGGTGGCTTCGCTCAGGCCGTCGGTGTCTAAATAATCAAAGCCAATGCGGTAGTCCAGTTTTTTGGTGACGCCTGAAATACTTATACCAGCGTCGAGGGTATTGTAGGTTTGGGCGGCGGCGCGCAGGTGCAGGGTAAATGGATCGGGAGCAGTGTTGGTTGCGGTAATCAGGTTGATGACTCCGGCTATGGCATCGGAACCGTATAGCAAGGACTTCGCCCCACGCAGTATTTCGATTCGTTGGATACCGTCGAGTGACAGCAGGCGCAGGTCAACGGCCCCACCCAGAGAAGAAGGGTCGGTCAGCGGTTGTCCGTCAATTAGGATAAGGGTGTACTGGTTACTGCCATTACGGAGGAAGATGGACTTGTCTTTGCCCGGGTTGCTGTAGGCTCCGTTGATCACAATGCCGGGCTGCTCATTAAGCAGCTGCGCGAGGTCCGTCGCGCGGGCTACCGTAGCAGAGTCGATGATGGTTACGTTTTCCGGGCTTTTGGCTAATGGCCGGGTGAAGCGGGAACCGGTAACCACCACCTCATCAGAGGTAGTGCTCAGGGATGGCGCCTGGGCCGGGAGTACTGCCGCAAATAGCAAGCAACACAAGAGCATCAGTGGCGTGAGAAGGAACGGGCTGATGGGGGAGTAGTGCCGAAAAATGGCGTTAGAAACTGATTGCTGGTACATAATACATCTGTTGGTTGGGGCCGACGATGAAATGATGTAGCAGCAGTCGGGACAGCAACAAGGCAGCTGAAAAGTAACGTGGCAAACCTTGCCTTTGTCTTTCCTTTGCACCCGCGTTCGCGCCTTATTGGCCTACTGAGAAGTTGTGCTATTGGGGGGGCTAAAAACCACCCAATAGACCAAACGTCTAAAGAACCAAACAGCTACTCCATCCCTTCCACCGAAGAATAAAATAAATATGACGCATCCGGCAGGTCTTCTGGCTCGTCCGTGGTGCAAGTTGCAGGTCGCTGGTACCGCCTTCCCAAGCAAAGCTCAGTGGCATCGGGTACCGGCGTGGTCACGGATTTACAGCTACGGGGATAGCTCCGGATTTACACCGGATTCCCTTTTAAAGCAGATGAAAAACATCATCCGCTACCTTTAGCGACGCAAACATAGGACTTTTGTCGAGTTGGAAGCTGGTTTTGTCCACTATTCTATCGCCGAATAAAAGTCCTGCCTATATTCGTCGTATTAATAGTTGGCCAATAGTCGATCTCAGGATCATTTGTCAGCAAGTCTTTTTATCAAAACACACCATTATGTACGCTAATGATACCCTCGATGATAACTTACTGGGCGGCCAGGATTACACCCCGCGTTTTGCCAACTTCGGCCCGCGCTTAGGTGCGGCGCTCCTTGATTTTCTTTTCACCCTTCCTTTAATTGGTGCCAGTTTTTACGTCACCGCGCTCTCCCCTAACTTCAACGGGTTCTTGGTGGTCATGTTGCTGAGTATGCTCTACAAGCCGGTCCTGGAAAAAACAATGGGGGCTACCCTGGGCAAAATGGTCCTAAAGTTAAAAGTGGTCGCAAAGGAAGGGGCTCCTATTAGTTGGGGCCAAGCCTTGATGCGTTACTTGCCTTGGTTGCTTTCCGTTGCTGTCACCTTTTACTTTACTTACCTTGTATTTCAAATCTCTGGTTATACAGACATTGACGGGTTTACGGAGTATACTAAATTTATGAAGGATTACCAGATAGAAAACGGTGCTCCTCCCGGAAATCTAATGGTGCAAATTCTAATTGGCCTGGTCCCGTTTTTTTCCGCCTTAGTTATGTTGGGTAATAACCGCCGCCAAGCCGGTCACGATATCGTTGCAGAAACTTACGTGATCCACACGCAGCCTAAACTGACTTAAGGTTGCTGTATTACTGTCGGTCACTTGAGGTGAAAACGTGTTCGCGCCAGCGAACACGGCTCTCCCACTGGCTACCTGTAAGGGCGATCCCTTGGGATCGCTCGTACTGGCAAACGTTTTCACCTCGTGTTCCCGACGGGAGCTTCCTGCAATCTGTTATGTACACCTCAAAGACCAGAAAATTACAACAGTCAATATTTCTGTGTACCTTTGCACCCTCAAACAGGGCGTTTCCCGGTTTACGTAGTCAGATTCCTTACACTTTGGAATCGCCGTGTAGTAAACCATCTCGCCCGTAGGCCCCGTTGTTCCTCCGTTTGGAACAACGTTTAATACCGGCGATATGGAAACTTTTCAGGACAGCGCACTCCGCGATGATGTCAAACGTGCAGTAGTCGAACTCGGCTTTGTAACCCCCACTCCCGTTCAGCAAGCGGCCATCCCGGCCATCATGGAATCAGATCGCGACCTGGTCGCGCTGGCCCGTACCGGTACCGGTAAAACTGCAGGTTTTGGCCTGCCCGTTGTGAACGACATTGACGTTGACATACAGGCCGTACAGGCCCTCATCCTTTGCCCAACACGGGAGCTATGCCTCCAGATCGCTAAGGACCTCAACTCCTACGCCCGATTCCGGAAAGGGGTGAAGGTTGTAGCCGTCTATGGTGGTGCCCCCATCATGCACCAGATTCGCGAAATCAAGGACGGTGCTCAAATCGTCGTAGGTACGCCCGGTCGTACACTCGACATGATCAATCGCAAGAAGCTTAAGGTCGGTGACCTGAAGCGGGTGGTTCTTGATGAGGCCGACGAAATGCTCAACATGGGCTTTCAGGAAGAATTGAACGGTATCCTCGGTGCAACACCAGACGATAAGCAGACCCTGCTCTTCAGTGCTACCATGCCCCGCGAAGCCAAGAAGATCAGTGAAACCTACATGACGGACCCGGCTGAAATCAGCGTAGGGCATTCCGATGTCGGTAACTCTAAGGTGGTCCACCAATACTTCAAAGTCCGGGCGTCCGATCGCTTCTCTTTGCTGCGGCTGCTGATCGAGCTAGACCCAGACATGTACGCCGTTATCTTCTGCCGGACTCGCCGGGAAGTTAATGGTGTTGCCGAAGACCTGCGCCACGCTGGACACACCGCCGATGCCCTGCATGGCGAGATGAGCCAGGCACAACGGGATGATGTTATGAAACGCTTCCGTAAGGGGCGGATCAAACTACTCGTCGCTACCGATGTGGCCGCTCGGGGCCTTGATGTACAGGACCTCACCCACGTCGTCAACTACAACCTGCCTGACGCACCCGAAGTGTACGTACACCGTAGTGGCCGTACCGGCCGTGCAGGCAAAGAAGGTATCGCCCTCAGTATTGTTACCGGTAAAGAGGTTCGCAAGATCCGGGATATCGAACGGTACTCCAAGATCAAATTTGAGCTACAGGACGTCCCTAAGCAAGACGAGGTTTACCGTCTTCGGGCCCTTCGTTTCACGGAATCAGTGAAAAATGCGAAGCTCGACGACAAAGTAGCCGCCTACCTACCTGAAGTCATCGAATCGTTCGATGGCATCGAACGGGAGGAACTCATCCAGAAAATCCTTGGCTATGGCCTGGGTAGCCTCAGCAAGCAGCTTAGCGGACAAAAGGCCGTCAGTAATGCTCCGGAGGATTCACGTCCGGAGAAGAGAGGAAATATTGATTACACAACCATCGTCATTTCGGCGGGTAAGAATAATGGTTACAATGTTCCCCAGATTATTGGCATGATTAACCGCAGAATGCCGGGTAAGAAGGTCGCTTTCGGTAAGATCGATATTCAGAACAACATGACTTACGTCGGCGTAGACGGCCTCGAGGCCAAGAAGGTCGTGGCGGCCTTCGAAGGTGCCACGGACCGTGGAACTCAGCTGAACGTTCATATGTTTGACGGAGGAACCAAAGTAAGCGGCCCTAAAGGCGATAGCGACAGTTTCAGCGGTAAGAAGAAGCAGTACCGACCAGGCAACTTCAAGCCTAAGGGCGGTGGTGGCTTCAAGGGTAAGAAAGCTAAGTGGTAAAAGCGCGGAGCGCTTTTTTAGTCTGGTAGTTCAATAAGTCTGGTGGTCTGGTAGGCTGCCGCATTTGACTGCTCACTGCGTTCGTCTTAGTCTTATAGTACAGTATATTTGAATGTCCTTAATGGTTTCTCTAACGCAGGCGTTAGAAA
>JBLHRW010000186.1:0-9310 GCA_047626445.1 Neolewinella sp. | reverse complement strand
ACGGAAACAGGTTATTCCTTGACCTTTCGCCGGTAGATGCTGAGGGGCGGCAGGTATTACTGGGCGCGCCGGTTTCTATCGCTGGGGCCATCCGCCAGGAAGATAGCCAGCAGGAAAGGATTCGTCGATCTGAGTTTGGTAACGACTTTACCGTCAGCCCCATATTTATGGAAACAAGCAGTTTTCCCGTAGAGCGCCCCCTTCATCTTTCAAACCGACTGATTTCCAACGAACTGGCGGGTACTTACCCGCACCAGCGTATATCTTCCGGTCATGCGCCCTATCCTGCTCTCGGTACCTTTAATAGCCTGGAAGCTTCTCTGCCCGATACCGTGTTTCGCAGACTACTGCTTAATAGTGATAACTTCCTGGCAGAACAACTGCTCGTACAAGCCTCTGCTCGTCGGTACGGCCGTCCTGCCATAGCGTCCGTGATCGATTATGCAAAAGACACCTTGTTGCCAGCTATTGGTGTGGAAGACATTCGTTGGGTTGACGGCAGTGGCCTGAGCCGATACAATCTGATGACGCCCCGCGACCTCGCCCGGGTCGTGATGGGGCTGGATAAGGAGGTCGGTCGTGATCGATTTTTGAGTTTGCTACCAAAAGGGGGTGTTTCCGGAACACTACAAAATCGCTTCACGGATAAGGGGAAGTCATACGTCTGGGCTAAAACCGGATCCCTCAGTGGTGTAGTTTGCCTCAGCGGCCTGCTGCGGACAAAGCGGGGGAAATGGCTGGCTTTCAGTTTTATGCACAACAACTTCGTGGGCGGAAGCAGTAGTTACTACGAGGAAATGGAGAAGACCCTGGGTTGGTGCTACGAGAACCTGTAGGCCGACGAGGTCTTAGCCCTTCTTAAGTAATCCAGCCAGTTGCTCCGCTAACGCCGGCTGTAGCCGTTCCATCTCTTCCCGGTGAGTAAAGAAAAAAACTAAGGTGATTCCCGCGAGATCCAGCTCCGGGAGGCCGATGAACTTCTTGAGTTTTTCTTCTGAGAAACCGGACAGTTGCTCTATACCGGCGTAGTCGAGCGCCAGGGTATTGATTTTGTCGTTTAATGCAGGCTCCAGGCTTAGCATCGCCCGTCCGTATTCATAAAGACCGAGGTGCAAGTAATTTTTGGGCTCGATGCAAGAACGGAGAAAAACATTCAGGGTCCAGATGATGGCACCGTCGTCAGGGTGTAGCTCACTGCAGTGTAATACGTCGAAGGCTGGTGTAGGAAAATAATGTCGGTAAAAAACAACGGTCTCATATACGCCCAGCAGAAAGTCTTCCCGGTGAAAACCAACGGTAGCCGCGGAGGCTGCTGCCATGGTAATTATATCGGGTGGAATCTCTTCGATGGCCTGCCCATGAAAGTGGAAACGCTCCTGCAGTAAAAAAGTACGCCGGCGAAATTCTCGTTTATCCTCGAGGCCTAGCCGACGGTACAGGTCAAAACGCTCCAGTAAAGGGGCTAACGCAACGGGCAGGTCGGGCGCGTGCTTTTTCCAGTACCACCATCGCAGCTGCGGAGCCAACGCCAGGGCGCCGCCGATCATGATGATCGGCAGTAAGATCATCCAGTCGTACTGCCCGCTTCTGCTGGTGTAACGCAGAATGCTGCCGAGAGCGGCAAGACAAAGCCCGGAAATAGTAATAGCGCGAACAGGATCCATATAGATGAGGTAGTGAAAAAGACTGGGGAAGAGGTTAAATCAATTATCTAGAGGCTCCGGCAACCTCAAGTGTAGGGAGAAAACGCAACAAGTTGGGAAATACTTGTCGGCATAGCAAATTTTATCTGCTATCCCGATAAGTAGCCATAGCGCGCATAAAGTTATCATTCCCCGGAACTTATCTGCCGATTCGGGTATTTGAAGAACACGGCGGCGTAAAATAAAACACTGATAGCTTGCCTAAGTCCGTACGATGAACGTAACTTTGCGTCGCTCTAGCAGGAATGCCTGTTGTTGTTGATCACCATTCACGGGTTGATCTTCAACGGAGCTCATTTAAAATTTATTTGCCGCGATTCATGGAACGTTGCGGCAAAGTCGACCGAAGGAAGAGTTTGTCGTAACGTTCCATGAACCTTTTAAAGCGGCAAATAAATTTTGAATAAATAACCTGGTGCAGTAGCTCAGTTGGTAGAGCAATGGACTGAAAATCCATGTGTCGGCGGTTCGATTCCGCCCTACACCACCAGAATTATAGAACGGAAGCTGGCAACTGTCAGTTTCCGTTCTTGATTTACAGACTAACGCAAATATGTTCAACCTCCATCATCATCACGCATTTTTCTCTTGCCACGCCGGCGAGCGGTAACCGCGTGAATGGAAGTGAACATTCACAAAGCTTTATCTCTTAAAGGTCCGTCGGCACATCGCCAACGGGCCTTTTTTATTTCTAGCGCTCCCTTAAATTTGTTTGTCGTGTTTCTTGAATTGAGCGCGATAAATTGACAACAGAAAACTTATGGTGCTCAATTCAAGAAACTCAGAAAGACAAGCAAAATTTAATCAATAATCATGACCAAACCTCTTCGCATTGCCGTCCAGAAGAAAGGCCGCCTGCTCGATGAATCCATCCAATTATTAAAAGAGTGCGGTATCAAGATCGATAACGGACGTGACCAACTGAAGGCCGTAGCGCGAAACTTTCCAATTGAAGTCCTCTACCTCCGCAATAGTGATATCCCGCAGTACATCGAAGATGGGGTGGCTGACATTGGGATCATCGGAGAGAATACCATTGTTGAGAAGAAGAAGAAAGTGGAAGTCGTCCAGAAGTTAGGCTTTAGCAAGTGCCGGCTTTCGTTGGCAACACCAAAGGAAATGCTTTACAACGGCCCGGCTGACCTCAATGGCAAACGTATCGCTACAAGCTACCCCGTGAGCCTGCAGCTCTTTCTGGACAAGAACAACATCAAGGCAGATATCCACGAGATCTCCGGCTCCGTAGAGATTGCCCCGAACATTGGTCTGGCGGATGCGATCTGTGATTTGGTCTCTACCGGCTCTACCCTCTTTAAAAACGGATTGGAAGAGCAGGACATCGTCTTGAGGTCCGAAGCGGTTATTGCCGCTAGCCCAAAGATCGATGCTGAACGGCGGGAGATCCTGGAACGGCTTTTATTTAGGATAAAATCCGTGTTGGCCGCCCGCAATAAAAAATACCTGCTGATGAATGTGCCGACGAACAAAGTCGCCGAGGTAGCAGCCCTGCTTCCCGGCATGCGCTCCCCAACCGTACTTCCGTTGGCGGAAGAAGGCTGGAGCAGCGTGCACACCGTAGTTGAAGAAGGACGCTTTTGGGAAATCATCGACGAGTTGAGGACGAAAGGCGCCGAAGGTATTCTGATTGTTCCTATCGACAAAATGATTCTGTAGCCCTCCACGAAATATCCCTTAGGGATTTAATAATAGCAAACCGGGACGCGGCGAAATGCGAAGCATCGAACGTAGTCCCGGGGGTAACGACCCCAATATGAAAATCTATAACAACCCACCTCGAGCATCCTGGCCTACCCTCCTCCAGCGCCCCGCCAAAGACCTGAGCAGCTTGCGCGGGCCAGTAGCGGAGATTATGCAGACGGTAAAGACCGGTGGTGATGCAGCCCTGCGAGATTTTACTTCCCGGTTTGATAAAGTAAGCCTGACCGATCTGGCGGTTGATGCTAAAACCATTGCGGCTGCCGGAGACCAACTGTCTCCAGCGCTGCGGGTAGCCATCCAGACGGCAAAAAGTAACATCGAGACCTTCCACCTCGCACAGCAGACGAAGGTGACGGAAATCGAGACCATGCCCGGAGTTTCCTGCTGGCGGGAGGCGCGGGGCATCGATAAGGTGGGGTTGTACATCCCCGGTGGTACCGCCCCCCTGTTCAGTACGGTGTTGATGTTGGCGGTGCCAGCTAATATTGCCGGGTGCAAGGAAATAGTGCTTTGCTCGCCACCGAACCGGGCGACCGGGGATATTCATCCGGCGGTGCTTTACGCTGCGGCCTTGTGTGGTGTAACGAAAGTGTTTCGGCTGGGCGGCGCCCAGGCCATTGCGGCCATGGCTTACGGTACGCAGAGTGTGCCGGCGGTGTACAAGCTTTTTGGCCCGGGGAATGCTTACGTGACCGTGGCCAAGCAACTGGCGCAACTGGATGGGCTGGCGATTGATATGCCGGCCGGACCTTCGGAGGTTTTAGTGGGCGCGGACGCAGGTGCAAAGGCCGCTTGGGTCGCCGCCGATCTTCTCGCTCAGGCGGAGCACGGGGTAGACAGCCAGGTGGTCCTCGTAGTAGCAACAGAAGAGCAGGCTGTGGAAGTGCAGGCGGAGGTCGAACGCCAACTGGCAGCGTTGCCGCGCAAAGACATGGCTGGCGCCTCCATCGCCAACAGCCTAATTCTCGTCTTCCCTAACCGAGAGGACCAACTGGACTACATCAACGCCTACGCCCCCGAACACCTGATCCTGAGCATGGAAAATCCCCGGCCGTTTGCGGCAGAGGTACAAAACGCCGGCTCCATATTCCTGGGCTACTACACGCCGGAATCGGTGGGAGACTACGCATCGGGCACCAACCACACCTTACCTACCTATGGTTACGCCCGTAACTACTCCGGCGTTAGCCTCGACAGCTTCGTCACGAAGATCACCTTCCAGGAACTGACCGTAGCGGGGTTGAAAAACCTCGGCCCGGCAGTGGAAATCATGGCGGAAGCGGAGGAACTTAGGGGGCACGCAAATGCGGTAACGTTGCGGTTGGCAGATTTGTAGTAAACGACTAAAGCCATTGCTACTAAAAAGCCATCTTTGCACCAGCGTCCGCGCCCTGAAAAGATTTAGATAACCATGACCAACTTCAGAGAGGAAAACGCGCCTACGGGCCGCCCTGAGTTTTTCGCCAAAGTGCTGGTGGATAAAGGAAAGTAGTGCCCCTCACGAGCATCTACGACTTTTTATCTAATCCGATCCCAGAGGGATCAAATCGTTTTAACCCTGGACGCAGCGAGAGGCGAAGCCTTGAGCGAAGTCCGGGGAAAGACAGCCCCCATACCTACCGCCTAGAGTGGAGCCTGGGGAGTCACCTCACCCCCAGACCTGCCGCCTAAAGCGAAGTCCGGGGACACACATCTCCACACCATCATGGCCATCAAAGACATAAAAAACCTAGTCCGCCCCAACCTCCTAAGCCTAAAAGCCTACTCCAGCGCCCGCTCGGAATTCAAGGGCAAAGCTGAAGTCCTGCTCGACGCTAACGAAAGCCCCTGGCCGACCGGCCGGAACCGCTACCCGGACCCGTCTTCCACAGAACTGCGCCACGCCCTCGGTAAACTCAAAAAATTCAATCCCGACCAGATCGTCTTCGGCAACGGCTCCGATGAGTTGGTCGACCAGATCACCCGTATTTTCTGCAACGCTGGAGATGCGGTGCACGCGCTACCCCCCACCTTCGGGATGTACAAAGTGGCCGCCGGCATCGCCGGCGCGGAGTTCCGTGCTATTAGTCTGGCACCGGACTTCACCATTCCCGTCGACGCACTGAAAGCAAGCTGGGACGACAAGAGCAAAATTCTCTGGCTGTGCAGTCCCAACAACCCAAGTGGAAATGCGATGGATGGTGCCGTGCTGGAAGACTTGATAAGGACCTTTCCGGGCATTGTTGTCCTTGATGAGGCCTACATAGACTTCGTTCCGGAATTGAGCTTCCTATCCCGCCTGGAGGAGTTTCCCAACCTGATCATTACCCAAACCCTGAGTAAGGGTTGGGGAATGGCCGGTATCCGCCTGGGGGCCGCGTTCTCTTCTCCTTTCATCATCCGGATGTTGAACACCATCAAAATGCCGTACAACATTAACGTGCTGACGACCGGCGTTGCCTTGGAAGCATTGAGCAAGCCGGAGGAGATGCAAGCAAAAGTAAACACCCTGATCGGAGAGCGTAAGCGGCTGGAAGTTGAGTTGCCAAAGCTTGATTGTGTGGATTACATCTTCCCCTCCGTCACCAACTTCCTGTTGATTCGTTTTAAGGATTCGGATAAGGCATACCAGCATTTGCTTGACAATGCGATCGTAGTCCGTAACCAAAGTAATCAACCAAACGCCGCAAATTGCCTGCGAATCACTGCAGGCTTAGTGGAGGAGAATGATCGATTGCTGGAGACCTTGGGTGCTTTATAGCTGCAACTGATTTAGCTGCCAGGATCGTTAGTCTCTGAAATAGGCTCGGGAGGCCTACAAAATAAGCTACCTGATGGAACCGTTTTTACTCATTGATGAATTAAAGGAATTGGATCGACTGCTCGTCGACTACCTCCGTACCCTGACGCCGGAACAATGGAATGCACAAACCGTTGCCCGACAGTGGAAGGTGAAAGATGTAGCCTTACACTTGCTTGATGGCAACCTTCGGGCCATTTCCATGCTACGGGATGGGTACTGGTCGGACCCCAATACCGAATTCAACTCTTATGAAGAGCTGTTGGCTTATCTCAATGGCTTAAACGCTACTTGGATTGAAGGAACGCGGCGGTTGAGCCCACAAGTAACGACGGACCTATTGGCATATAGTGGCGCTCAATACCTGGCAATGTTGGCTGACCTAGATCCATTTGCTAAGGCGACCTTCTCCGTTGCTTGGGCGGGAGAAGACGCTTCTTTAAACTGGTTTCACATTGCCCGGGAATACACGGAGAAATGGCATCAGCAACAGCAAATCCGGTTAGCTACAGGAGATGAGGACACCCTGTTAACAGAACAGTATTACCGACCATTTCTGGCTACTACGGTGTATGCCTTACCGCATCATTACCGAGATGTTCCGGGAATGGAGGGAGATGTTTTGCAATTTGTCTTTCGTGGAAAAAGAGATAAGGCCTGGTCATTGAAGCGGGAGGATAAAAAATGGCTGCTTACCGATGAGGTGTTTGATCATCCACGTAGTATAATCATTGTTCCAGATCGTTTTGCGTGGCAGGTTTTCATGAAGGCGATGCCCCGCAAGGAAGCTGCCGCTCACGTCCAGGTAGAAGGAGACGAAGACGCTGGTCGTCATTTACTTAACCTGATTGCAGTAATGGCGTAATCCCTGAACCAGGCGTATTGAACTTAGTGGTTACTTTGCTCCTTATAACTCCTTTCTTTGCATCCTGCGTTCGCGCCCCATTAAACACACCGGCTTCGATCGGTCACTACAGTATGAAAAAAGTTCTCTTCCTTGACCGCGACGGTACACTTATCCTTGAGCCAGCCGATTATCAGGTAGATCACATCGATAAGCTCAATTTCTACCCCGGAGTCTTTCGGTGGTTGGGAAGGATTGTCCGTGAACTGGATTACGAGTTAGTGATGGTCACCAACCAAGATGGCCTGGGAACGGACAGCTACCCTGAAGAAAACTTCTGGCCAACCCATAATGCCATGTTACGGGCACTGGAAGCTGAGGGAATTACCTTTTCGGAACAGGTTATTGACCGCACCTTCGCCGCAGATAACCAGCCTACGCGCAAACCCGGAACAAAACTGGTGGAGCACTATATGACCGGTGCCTATGACCTGGCCAATAGCTACGTCGTGGGGGATCGGCTGACGGATATTCAACTGGCTAAGAATATGGGCGCACAAGGCATTTGGATTGCAACAGATCCTGAGTTAGGTGCCGAAGAACTGGACGCTGAACAACTGGCCAGCCTGGATAAAACGATCGCCTTGCGCACGACCGATTGGGAAGACATTTACCGTCTACTACGCCTGAAGCGCCGGACAGTAAGCATCCGCCGGACTACGAAAGAAACCGACATTAGGATTGAACTTGACCTCGACGGTACGGGGAAAACGGAAATGGATACTGGCCTGGGCTTTTTCGACCACATGCTCGATCAGTTGGGGCGTCACTCCGGCTGTGACCTGAGTGTAAAGGTGAATGGAGACCTCCAAATCGATGAGCACCACACGATCGAGGACACGGCCATCGCCCTGGGCGAAGCATTCGGTGAGGCCCTGGGAGATAAGTTGGGGATCGAACGGTACGGGTTCTACCTCGTTATGGACGAAGCGTTAGTTTCTGTCGGGCTAGACTTTGGTGGAAGACCATGGCTGGTATGGGAGTGTGACTACAAGCGCGAGAAAGTTGGTGATATGCCAACCGAGATGTTTCATCATTTCTTCAAATCTTTTACCGACGGTGCTAAGGCTAACCTTAACATCAAGGCCGAAGGGCAGAATGAGCACCATATGATTGAAGCAACCTTCAAGGCGCTGGCAAAGGCCATTAAAGCCGCTAAGCGCCGGGATGTGGATAATATGCGACTACCTAGTACGAAAGGAATACTTTAGTAAAAGGAAAGGAAGACCCGCTTTTCCTTCCTTTTTCGTTTTGTAAGCAAAGCTTTTTTTCCTTCTTTCTTTCCCCCTTTCTCATGGTAGCAGTAATCAACTACAACGCCGGCAACATCCGATCCGTCCTTTACGCCCTGGAGCGTATCGGCGTAGAACACGTATTGACGGATGACCATGAGGTGATCAGGAACGCGGATAAAGTGATTTTTCCCGGGGTGGGCGCAGCTGCATCAACGATGAAACACCTCAAGGAGACAGGGATGGCGGATCTTATTCGGTCGCTTACCCAACCCGTCTTTGGTATTTGTGTAGGGATGCAACTCCTGTGTAGCCATAGCGAAGAAGGGGATGTACCGTGCATTGGCATTTTTCCTGAAAAAGTAAAACGGTTTCGCCCTACCAACGGCGATAAAGTGCCGCACATGGGATGGAATAACGTAGTGCTGACGGAGAACAATGATTGGGTAAGCAATGAAATAGATGGTGACTTCTGCTACTATGTCCATAGTTACTACGTGGAACCAGGACCACATACGACTGCGACCACGACCTATTGCGGTATAACTTATGCAGCAATGTTGAGAAAGGATAACTTCTTTGCCGCGCAGTTTCACCCCGAGAAGTCAGCGATGGTTGGAGAAGCTATTTTGCGGGATTTCCTGAGGCTAGCAGACTAGTGCATCAAGATCAAAGTTCGGTACAGCACCACGCTGCCGGCGTTCTAACTAGCACCAACTTCAACCTTGATGCACTAGGCTACCTGCGAACTCGACCACTAGTGGTCTGTCAATATTGAATTTGTGGGTAAGGTGCTGATGAATTTTGGTGTTGAATGAGGCGAAGGATTTCTTGCATAGCCGTAGCTACGGAAGGAGTTCTTTAACGAAATTTAGCACCAAAAGGCATCGCAGATTACCCCAACATTTAATGTTGACAGACCACTAGGTAATGAGCCAGGAAGGGGGCTATGAAGGAGCTATGAACTGGCCAA
>JBLHRW010000185.1:0-9342 GCA_047626445.1 Neolewinella sp. | reverse complement strand
ACACACCGGTCCTTTTTGAAAAACTAGTCCGACCGCGACGTTTGAAACCTTTCAGTCGGCTTCCGGGCCTAAAGGCCTCAAAACGGGACGGCCTGTAGGCCGGAAAACCAAGCGGCTACCCCAAAATCCCAAACACGATGTAAACACCAAAAAACACCCCCCAAGTCCCCTGGTAAAACCGGGCAATGGAAGCCTGGTCGTCCAAATCCAAGCGGGAAGCGACGAAGCGGTAGCCCGCCAACAACACGGTCAGTCCAAGGCCAAGCCATACCCATTCAACCCAGAAGCTGTAAGCGGCGGCCGCAAACAAGGTCAGGGTAAGTAACATCCCGCCGCGCGAATAGACCCACTCCCTAGATTGCAGCAATGTGAGTGTTTTGATGCCGTAGGCTTCGTCTCCTTCCGTATCCGGGAGGTCCTTGAACCAGGCGATGATGACGCCGAAAACAAAGATGACCGCCGTTAGCAGCCAAACCGAACTTTGCACCTGCGGCCCCGCCCCCAATGCCGTCCGAAAATGCAGGTACAGTAATAAATTGACGATCAATCCACGTACCACGATGATGCAAAAAGCGGCCCAAAAGTGGTACCGTTTGAGCCGAATGGGCTCCGCGCTGTAGGCTGTACCGATGGCCAAACTGGACAGCACGGTAGCCATCAGCCACGGTCGGTAAAGGAGGCAGGACAAGACTGCCAGCACGCCACAAACACCAACGATCAGCCTGCCCGTCCGCATGGTATACGCACCGCTAGCAAGTGGGAGGTATGGCTTATTGATCCGGTCGATCTCTACATCAGTTACCTGATTCAGGCCAGTGATGTAAACGTTGGCCGCCAGGCAACTAAACAGGCTAATGCCGAATACCAGCCAGTCATGCGTGCCCACGTGCCGCGAGGCCATGAGGTATAATGCCAATAAAGAAAGTGTAGTACCAATCAGTGTATGGGCGCGGCCGAAGCGTAGAAAAGTGATCATTTTATAGTGGGTCGTGAGTCGTGGGTAGTAAGGTAGTGGGTAGTGCTGTGCATGATTTCTATCCGGAAGGCTCCTATGCCAGGTGATTTACTCAATTCTGGAATGAACTGTGGGTAATCTGTACTTGCAAATAGCATGCATGTGGGCACTTCTTGCTACTCACTTTTAGTCGCGCGTAAAACGCCGTAGCGGATAGCCCCGGTACGGAAACCTTCCTTCATGTATTTCATGGCCCAGGCGCCCTTGATCGTACTTTTTCCGGCACGGATCAAGCCTGGCCAGTTGCGCGGATCGAGCCCGGAGCTGATGACGGCACCCCAAAAGGGCTCCACCGCTGCCGACCAATCATCGATCGCCAGGTTTGTAAAGCCTACTGCTTCGGCCGCCTTCCCCAATTCGGGTACGCTCACCAGAGGAGGCAGGTGATAAAGTTCACAGATTTTCCCCAGCACCCGGCGATCATTTTTGGTTAATGCCGGCGGCTCCGGACGATGACACCAGGTCGCCATAATCAACTGCCCACCGGGACGAAGTAGCCTAAAAAAGAGGTCCATCAGGGCTGTTTTATCCTCCATATGTTCGGCACTTTCCATGCTCCAGATGAGGTCGAAAGGGCCGTCCTCTTCTTCATCGAGGGTATAGACGTCTTGCGCGCGAATGGTTAGCCGCTCCCCTACCCCCGCTTCCTGGTTGTATTTTCTTCCGTTCTGCGCTTGTACCGGACTCAGGGTGACACCGACTCCCATCGCAGCGGGGTATTTCAGCGCCAGGTAACGGCTGCTGCCGCCAACGCCGCAGCCCGCATCCAGGAACCTGCGGATTTTCGTGGGTGCCTGCCCCCACTGCAACATGGCCTCAATCATATCGAGTTGTGCCTGCTGGTGCCCAACCTTCCGCTTGCCATCCGGGCCGTAATAGCCGTGGTGCATTTGCTCGCCCCAGGTATTCAGCCAGAGAGGAGTAGAAGCGTCGTAGAAGTCTTTTATTTTGGTATTGAGGTTGGCCATTCGATAAGGGATTTGGCTACCGCACGGGGGAGGATATGCGATTGGCGGTATTTGATTGGGCTACCGCACGGGGGAGTTGTCGGGTAATCGGGATAGTATTCTCACCGAGAAAACCTGATTACCTGACAACTCAACTACTCGGACAGCCTGACTACCTACGTCGGGTAAGTCGATTAACGATAAATATGGCTGCCACCACACCCACGGCAGCAAGTGCCACCTTCTGGTGCTTATTCAGTGGTTCGGGTTCGGCATCGATGCCGCGCAGCGGCGCGCTTACGGAGGCAATCAACGCCATTGGAATAAAGATGAAGCCGGCGGCAGAGCCTGCCAGCACACGGCCGGCCAGCAGCACACCTCGGCCGAGGCTCATCCCGTCGTTGGAGACGGCCACCAGTGTCTGTTCTTCCGCCACGGCTTCGTAGTGATTGGGGCTTTTACCCGCGACGGGTTTCCGGCCGATGATGGCGATACCGTAGCGTTCGTTTCGTTGCCAGTGTGGGGCTACGTAGGTGTAGTCGATGCGATCAAATCCAGCAGTTTCCATGTACCGAAAATAGTCTTCTTCCGGGGGAAAAAGCATCCAGGTATTTGCTGCAAATTTGCTGATAGGATTAGCTGGCTCCAACGGGCCGATCATCAGGGCCCAGCCACCTGGCTTGATGACTCGGTAAGCTTCGTTTAGGCCCCGCTGGGGATCAGGCCAGTACTCGATGGAACCTGCGGATACGTAACGGTCGAAGGTATCATCGGGAAAAGGGATGTTTTCCGCATCTCCGAGTCGAAAAGTGCAGCCCGACAGCTGCGACTTCTCCCGGGCATGCTTCATTTGGTGAGGGCTCTGATCCACACAGGTAACGTTGGCGGCTGGAACCCGACGGACAATGCCTTCAGTGGTAAAGCCAGTGCCTGAACCTACGTCAATAACGGTCAGGCTTTCACCTTCGTCCCAGTAGCCGATATCGAGTGATTTTTCACGCATCCGAGCCGTCCAGAATAACGGATTTACCAGTTTGTCGTAAAAGATAGAGAGGTAGCGGTAGAACCAATAGGCTTCGCGCTTATGTTGCATGAGACGCATAAAAAGGGACGTTTGATTTGGGGATTGGTAAGCTACGAAGAAAGTTGGAGGTTGCCGAATTTTTCATCCTGTGCTCAACGAATAACGGGCGCTACCGTTGCCGGTAGCGCCCGCCATTAGTTGACCGCAGGAATACGATCAAGCCATTCGTTTATTCAGGCACCTTGGATGGGTCCAGCAGATCGTAGAACTGGTTAAGCTTAGGTAGCAGGATGATACGGGTACGGCGGTTCGTGCTCCGCCCCTCGGCAGTATCATTGCCAGCCAGAGTGTTGTATTCGCCACGGCCGGAAGCGATCAGGCGGTTAGGGTCGATGCCGTAGGTGTTCTGCAGCGCTTTGACGACGGAGGTAGAACGAAGTACGCTAAGGTCCCAGTTGTCATTGATACAGTTGGTATTGATGCTTACGTTATCCGTATAGCCTTCCACCATCAGGTCAAGCGTCGGGCGGCTATTCGCAATCGTAGCAATTTTTTGGAGTATCTCACCGGCACGTTCGGTAATCTCGTAACTGCCGCTCTTGTAGAGCATCTTATCAGAAAGGTTGATGTAGACGACGGTTTTGTCGACTTTAATGTCTACGTCTTGGTCATCGATACCATCGCGGAGGACAGTTTTCAGGTTAACGGCCAGGACGAGGTTAATGGAGTCGGCCTTTGACTTAGCGTTTTGCAGCAGGCGGATGTACTTGTCCTTCCCTTCCAGTTGCTTGAGCGTATTGTTGATGTTCTCGTTCGCCCCTTGGCTCAGCACCGTCAGATCACCTACCTGGGTCACCTGCTGGTCACGCTGCTTACGCAAATCAGTGATCTGCTCGTCACGGTTACGAATTTGTGATTCCGCATTCTCCACGCGGGTAACGACGACTGCTTCCCTGCGCTCACAATCAGCGAGGCGTTCGGCGTAGCGGTTAATTTCCGTATTGTGATTGGAAATGGCTTGCTGTTGAGCGTCGAGCTTAGCGGCGGTACTGGACTGCAGCTCGTCGTATTGCTTTTTGGTTACACAGGAAGAGAGACTGACTAGTAAGGCAAGACTGATAAAAAATAGAATACGCATAATCTGGGTGGTTGTTGGTTGTCTGTAAAGTTGTTGATTATTGGCCAGCACACTTTAAGCATGCTGGGCCACTTAAAAACAATGTACTAAACGGGATGTTCGATCCCCGAATTGTCGCAGGAGGTATTAATCGTTAAAATTCTCTTCAAATTAATGAATGATGCGATGTAACGGATCGCATCGCAGAAAACCTTGAGGCTGGCCACTTCGACAAGCTCTGTGGTGCCCGCGGGTGTAAAGTACGGCATGAAAGGCAATGTGCGTTAACCGCTGGCCGGGGATAATTTATCAGTCCCGGTACCGCACGACCCGCTGCCGTTCCCGGTTGACCGTCAACTGGGTTACGTCGGGCCTGCTGTAGTGTCCGGAGGGATCGAAATTCTGCCGTTCCCGCAGTACTTGCCGGGGGTCGAGATCAGCAAAGACCAGGGCTTCTTCGCCAACGATGGGTTCGATGATCCAGCTGCCGTCGGGTGCGGCTACGCAGGAGCCACCGTTGGCCGGCATTTCCCCTAACGTTTTCAGGATCAGTTTACGGTGCGGGATGCCCTCCGGGACGTCCTCCGGACGCATGATCCCGCTGACCGACACGCAATAGCTCCGACCTTCCCGAGCCAAAAACCTGGTCAATACTTCGGTGTTTCGTGCGTTCCCAGGCCAGATGGCTACGTGGAGCGTCTCCCCCTGGCCATACAGTGCGGCCCGAGGCAGCGGCATCCAATTTTCCCAGCAGTTAAGGCCACCGAGTTGAAACCCGCCAATCGGAAACGTCCTCAGGCCATGGCCATCTCCCGGGCTCCAGACCAGGCGCTCTTCGTAGGTAGGCTGTAATTTTCGATGTACGTTCTGAATTACCCCCGCGGCATCAATGTACACCAACGAGCAATAGACCGAAGTCCCGCCCCGGTCCAGCGGTCTTTCCAACACACCGACTACCACGGCGATTCCCAGCTCCCGGCAGCGACTGCAGAGCGGGTCGAGCATACCTTCTTCGATACAAACCGCTTCGGTAGCATAATGCGCAAATAAATCTTTCTGGATGTCGTCGTCGAATTTCGCCCCACCGGTGCCGTCAAGCCAGAAGGGGTACCCTGGCAGAATGGTTTCTCCGAAGACCACCAACTCAGCGCCGCCTGCTGCGGCGTCTTCTACCCAGGAGATGATCTTTTTTAGGGTAGCGCTGCGGTTTAGCCAGATGGGGGCGATTTGGGCTAGGGCTATTTTCATGGGGTGGTTGGTGGAGGGCTTGTCGCCCGGTTATTTACGTTCAATTATTTCAAGGGCGCTTTCTTTGCCGCTGCAGAAGGTTGGGGTACAACCTAGACTATCCAGTCAAATATACTTTTCACCCTATGTACTTTTGCTCGTCTGAGTGCGGGGTTTGCTCTATGAAAACCAGGTAAAATATGCTTAACTGAAACGGCATCCGCCCTGCCAGGGGCCTACTTTTGACGCATCAAAAGTAGCAAAAATGCCTGGCTGTGCCGGCGGCTTCTCGGCTAACCAATTTGGTAGCTCTACCTGAAACACAAATCGTTCCCTGCAACCACCAGCTACGGGTTCGCTTTGCGGCTGCCTGTTCCTGAGAAGTACAGCACAAAGTGTGCAATAATTGGACTGGCACAGCACTAGTTTACAATACCCCTACCGCACCACCAACTTAGCCTCCGCCACCCGGTCCCGTTCCGACAAACGAACCACGTAAACACCAGCTGGCATCCCGTCAAGATCGACTCGAATCTGGATAGGGTTAAAACCAATCCTTTCCCCCGCCTGGCTGCGCACGTGGCGCCCCATTACGTCAAACAAGTCGACCCTTGCGCCGGAGCTAAAGACAAGGGCGTTGGTTTCGAGCACGGTAAAATCTGCGGCAGGGTTTGGGGAAACACGGGTAATTTTAAACGCCTCGAGGTTCTCACCCTCGCAAGTCAGAGAGAGGGTTCGTTGCGCCTCGGCGACGTCGATTACTCCACCGGTGGCGGTGCGAAACTGTAGCGAAGAACTCTGACGGGTACTTCCCAGAATAACGTCACGAATTAATTGCGCTGCTCCGGCAGGATCAGTTTTCACCTTTTCCAGCAGCGTCGGGCAAGGGGTTGCGTACAACAGGGCAATGGCGCCGGTAACGTAGGGCGCAGCCGCACTGGTACTGCCAAAGGAACCGTATCGGTCTGAAGGCAAGGTAGAGTAGCTCCTTTCACCAGGTGCGCCCAAGTCTACGCTCTCCCGGCCGAAACCAGAGGAACGCCACAGGGCATCGTTTTCTCCCAGATTGGCCACTCCGATAAGATATTCCGAAGGACAATCGGTAGGCATGTCTCCAAAGTCATCAACGTCCCACGACCGGTTGGCGGTGCTGGCGGCAGTAAGTATCCCGACCTGCCCTAGTTCGTCGTAGAGTGCGCCCCACACCGGATAGTTAGCACAAGTAGCTCCTTCTATGCCGAAGCTTGCGTTGGTGGCAACGATGAAAGTGCCTTCGGCACCATCGCTTTCGTTGTAGCGGCGGCGCTGTTCGCGAATGTATTCATAGGCTTCGATGATGTGGGCGGTGGTGCGGATGGTGAAGAGCATCATCTTGGCATCCCAGTTGGTCCCGGCAATCCCGATGCCGTTATTGCCTTTGGCACCAAGCAGGCCGATAACCTGAGTGCCGTGCGTGCTGGAGGGTAAATTGGGATCATCACCGGTCATATCCCAGCCGATGCGATCGTCTATATAGCCGTTGCTGTCGTTGTCTATTCCATCGTTAGGTACGTCGTGCGGGTTGATCCACAGATTGGGCTTTATGTCCTCGTGGGTGGTGTAAAAGCCGGCATCAAGAATGGCGATGACGATGTCCTGGTTTTCAATGGTACGCCCACCGGGAGTAAGATTCCAGGCATCCCGGTAGCCGGCGCGTTCTAGGTTGTCGCGTTGTTCCCCGAAAGAAGCATCGTTAGGATCAGCGCGGAAAGAGACGACCTCGTTCATCTCCAAGGCCCGGACCGCCCGGTGATTAGTCAGTTCTTTTTGGGCGCGGACGCAGGACGCAAGGTCCGGATAAGTGAGCAGTTCGATGTGCAATGCTTCGGCCAGCCAGCGGCGTTGCACCTCCGGGATCAGCTCGGTTTTCAATGCACCGTCACCACTCTCCCAGCGAACGATGAGTTGCAACTCAGGGGATTGGCCTTCTGCGGCATTTGGAAAAACAATAAAAAGAAAAAGCTGGATGAGTAATTTACCGAATGATTTCATGGTAAAGATTTTCTTGCTGACCTGGCGGTAGGTAGACTAAGGTACAATGGGAATGGGCCCTCCTGGCTGGGATGGCGGGTAATGGTCGGTTTGCTGACGGAAACTGACGTTTTTGTGAGGTGGAGGGCCTTCCAAAAGATCCCGTAGGGATCGAACTTTACTTGCCCCGGGTGAGGCGGCACGCCGAAACCCGGGGTAATGGATAGGGGGCAACTTGGCGGCGCGCAGCGCCGCAACGGTTATGCCCTTTCCCCCGGGGCCAATATGGTTAGACCACTACGCGGTCACCCTTTTACCAAATGTTTTGGCGGCATCAACCAGCAGGATATCGCGCCTGGAGGCGCTCCGTCCTTCAGCCAGCGGGCGGGAGCAAGCCCCGCCCCTGCGCTATTCTTCCTTCAGCAACATCCGTTCGCGCAGCAAACGGGCCCGGTAGGCCACGCCCGATAACCAGAAGCCGAACAGGGTCCAGCCGATGATGATGGGATAAAATACCATGCGCATGGTATTATCGAGGTCTTCGCCGCCGAAGGCGGGATTACCGGCGGCACCGGGATGCAGCGAGTTGCCGGATAGCCGCGGCAGGATGTAGATCAGCGGGATAAGACAGACGAAGGCGAAGATATTGTAGGCCGCGCCGAGGCGGGCGCGCTGCTCCGGGTCGGGGAAGCTGGCACGGAGCACAAAGTAACCTGCGTAGATCATCAGGGCGATTAGGGTAGTGAACTGCTTGATGTCCCAACTCCAGAAGCTGCCCCAGGTGTATTTCGCCCAAACCGCTCCGGTTGCCAGGCCAAGCACGCCAAACAGCATGCCCACCCCGGTAAAGGAAACGGACCAATAATCTGCTTTGTCACGCAGGGAGACCACGTCGGGTAGCTCATTACTTGCTTTGCCAGAACGGCGCAGGTATTTGATGGCGTAGACCATGGCGGCGATAAAAACAAACATCATGGCAAACCACAAGCTGACGTGAAAATAAATGTTACGGATGGTTTCTGCTAAGTGTCCACGGTATGGAAAAGTGGTACGCGGTGTGGCCGTAAGGTCTCCCTTTTTCAAGGCCGTTACCCGCCAAGGGGCTTCGGCTGCAGCTACGGTGGCTGCGGGAGCCTCCTGCCGAACGGTGAGGCCGAAGGGATCGACGAAGGCACCATCGGCCGGACTATTGATGATGAGGGGGAAGGTCTGTTTGTCCAGCTCTGGGTCCGCAAGATGAGGCGGTAGCTTGAAGGTGAGTACGGCCCTCCGATCGTCTATGACCCGCACGTTTTCGGCAACGATGCTCAACTCTTCCCCTGCTCTTAACCAAGCATTGACGGCACCTGCGTCCGCGCCAAAAGACGTGTTGTAGCCCACTACCTCCAGTTCCACCGTTTGGCCTAATTCCGCTACACGAGGGGAGACGCTAACGAGGTTAGATTTTAATGGTACTAGCAGACCGGCGACCAGGCCGTACAGAACGAGTAGGACCCCCAAAATTTTCCACCAGTTTTTCTGCATCATCTTTTCCATAAAGCAAAGGTAAACCGCGACGGGATGGATCGGCAAACGTTGTTGGATGGGATGTGGTAAAATGGCTTGGTAGTGACGGTGGCGGAGCATTGAAGACGACTGAACACCCCGCCCGACGGGAGCCCCGATTCCATTCAGTAAGCACGGCTTGTTTTCCACCGTCTCTTTCAGTTGCAGTTCGGCGGTCGGGGTAGGATGGGCTACAGAGAAAAGCGTTTTCCGTGATCATTCTAAAACAGCATACGGTGTCGGCAAATCCATGGGGAAGGGAATAAAGCTCAAAGTGCATAAAAACGTTGCCAAGTGTCTGAACGCAAAACTTAAATCAAAGCTTAAAAGCAGGGGATTTAGCCTTAGGGACGCGAATTAAATAAAACGTGTTTCTTGACCTGACGCTTTTGTTCTCGCCGTTCTTGAAAAATTCTTTGCATAGCCGTAGCTACGGAAATAATTTTTAAGAGCGGTG
>JBLHRW010000184.1:0-9384 GCA_047626445.1 Neolewinella sp. | reverse complement strand
TCTGACCTCGGTCCCATCCGCCCGACGGCCCACTTAACAAGGCCTGCGGCGTTGACGTCTGACCTCGGTCCCATCCGCCCGACGGCCCACTTAACAAGGCCTGCGGCGTTGACGCGTAGCCGTCCGACGGTAGGTTGCGCCCGCCCCCTGCTCCTTTATTCCCTTCCCCTGCACCTGCGGCCCCGCCCCAAAAAAGAATGATGGAATAAGCCCCTGTCTACGCCTATTTCCCAGGGGGAGTAAGCGCAGCGCAGCGAACGGTACTTGCGGTAGCGACTATCTGACTACTTGACTACCTGACTACTTGACTATCTAACTACCTTTGCCCTATGCTACTATCCGTCGTCGTAACCGTATACAATGAACTGGAAAATATCCGTCCCCTCATCAAGCGCATCAACGATGCGCTAACGGGAATGGAGTATGAAATCATCTACGTAGATGACGGAAGTACCGACGGTACCGTTAAGGAGCTGAAGAGCATCGATGACCCACGCCTGGTTGTCGTTGAATTTCGGAAAAACTACGGACAGAGCCTGGCCCTGATGGCCGGTATCGATATCGCCCGTGGAAAGTACCTCGCCACCATGGACGGTGACCTACAGAACGACCCGTTGGACATTCCCGCAATGCTGGCCATGGTACGCGATGAAGAATGGGACCTGGTCGTTGGAGAACGGGTAAACCGACAAGACGGCGCCCTGCTCCGGAAAATACCCAGCCGCATCGCCAACTGGATTATCCGCAACCTCAGCGGTGTACACCTGCGCGACTACGGTTGCGCCCTAAAGGTATTCCGGACAGAAATTGCCAAAGACATGGGTGTCTACGGTGAACTGCACCGGTTCATTTCGGTACTGGCCAGCCTGGAGGGCGCACGGATCACACAAATCCCCGTTCGGCACCACGCCCGCCAGTTTGGGCAGAGCAAATACGGCCTGGGCCGCACCTTCAAGGTCGTTAGTGACCTGATGTTGATGTTGTTCTTTAAGAAATACATGCAGAAGCCGATGCACCTCTTTGCACAGTTGGGCTTGCTCTTGCTCACCTTTGGCGCCTTCATCAACTTCTACCTGCTGGTGCTCAAAATTATGGGGCAGGATATTTGGGGCAAGCCATTGTTGATCCTCGGCGCCATCCTCCTACTTGGTGGCATCCAATTGATCACCGTCGGAATTATCGTCGAGGTCCTGATGCGGACCTATTACGAAAGCCAGAATAAGCGGCCTTACCGGATACGGGAGATTTATAGAGGCGCTTCGCGCTTATAGTGGGTAGCACTACCCACTATTTACTACTTATTACCCACTAAAAGGCCGCAGGCCTTTTAGTTCATCTTACGCCGTGTCTTCTTGTCAAATAAGCCCGAAGAAGCCTTTCTTTTAGGTTGCCCGTTCTTCTTAACCTTGGTTTTGACGGTGGATTCGATGGCTGCGCAGCCCGATCTGCGCGCGCAACCCGCGGAGATAAAGGTGAGAGATGCCACCATTAGAATGGCTAGGAAGTAAACCCGATGCTGTTTCATACGTTGTAGGGATTGTGTATTTGCCTTTGGAAACGCCCAAAATGAGCATTTACACACTAAAAAACCACTAAAAATCATTTTTTAGGCGGAAAATGTTGCAAAGGATGCCCTCCTGACCAATCTTTGCCGCCCTTAATCATATCCAAAAATCCTGAACCAATGAATAAAGGAGAACTCGTGGCGTCTATCGCCGACAATGCCGGTCTTACTCAAAGCCAAGCAGAAGCTGCACTCAGTGCCACTCTCGAAGCCATCCAAGGCGCCCTGAAAGGCGGTGATAGCGTAAGCCTGGTAGGCTTCGGTACTTTCTCAGCTAACCAGCGCGATGCGCGTACCGGTCGTAACCCACGTACGGGGGAGACCATCCAGATCGCTGCTAAGACTGTCGCTAAATTTAAGCCCGGTAAGAAGCTCAGCGACTCGTTGAACTAAACTACTCTTAAATCGGTGTATACCGATCTAAGGAAAAAAGCGGCTCATCCTTCGGGATGGGCCGCTTTTATTTTCTCCAGAGAAGTACCCCTTTTCCTATTTGCTCCCTTACTTCTTCCGCTTTAGTGGCCAAGGTGGTAGTAGAAGAAAGGGGGGCTCGAAGCACTTATGACTACTCTGCGGAATCGGTGGTAGTTCTGAGAAGTATCCGTAATAGCTCCCGAATAAGCCGCGGATTGGTAAGAATAGTTTAATTTTTACGATAAGTAAATTCATTATGCTCCTCTCGTAACCAGCGAGCCGCTGTCCGTACCTTATCTTTGCGCACTATAAGCTATTTCACTTATGTATAATTTGATTCTTTTTGGTCCTCCAGGATCGGGAAAAGGGACACAGGCGGCCCTGCTTGTCAAGCAATATGGTTTTCTTCACATTAGTACCGGAGACATGTTCCGGTTCGAACTGAAGAACAACACTCCCCTTGGCCAGGAAGCTCGGGCTTATATGGATCGTGGTGATCTTGTTCCCGACGAAGTAACCATCGCGATGCTGCGTAAACGGGTGGAAGAAAACCCCGACGTCACCGGCATCATTTTTGATGGGTTCCCGCGCACCGACCGCCAGGCCGAGGCCCTCAACGAACTGATGGGCGAACTCGGCTCCCAGATCGATGCCCTCGTTTTGCTCGATATCAACGAAGACGAAGTCGTTGACCGGATTGTGGGCCGAGGGGCCACCAGCGGACGGGCGGATGACCTGAAAGTTGATACGATTCGTATCCGCTACGAGAACTTTATCAAATACACCACACCGGTCTACGACTACTACGATAAAATGGGCCTGGCCCATAAGATCAACGGCATGCAGAAGATCGTTCAGGTCGCAATGGCTGTAGATAAAATCGTAGCACCTGAATTGGTGGAATAAAATAAAACAAGCGGCGTGTTTCACGTTGTGATAGCTATATGGCAAACGGTAATTTTGTAGACTACGTAAAGATTTATTTGCGCTCCGGAAACGGAGGCCCGGGGTCTGCGCATTTCTACCGGGCCAAGGGCATCACGCACGGTGGGCCCGATGGTGGCGACGGTGGACGTGGAGGGCACATTATCCTGAAGGGTAATCGTCATCAGTGGACCCTGCTGGGGTTCAAATATCGCAAGCACACCAAGGCCCCGCACGGTGGCAATGGCAGCGAAAACCATCGGCATGGCGCCGACGGAGGCGACGTGGTCCTGGAAGTGCCGTTGGGCACCATCGTCCGGGATTCGGAGACCGGCGAGATCGAATTCGAAATGACCGAGCACGGGGAGGAGAAAATCCTCGTTCCCGGTGGCCGGGGTGGCAAAGGCAACAGCTTTTTCAAATCCTCGACACACCAAACGCCGCGCTACGCGCAGCCCGGAGAAGAAGGCATCGAGACCTGGAAAATCCTTGAACTCAAGGTCCTGGCTGATGTCGGCCTGGTAGGCCTGCCCAACGTAGGGAAATCTACCCTGCTTTCCGTGGTCTCCGCAGCTAAGCCCGAAATCGCCAACTACGAGTTTACCACCTTAGTCCCTAACCTGGGAATGGTGCAGTATCGCGATGATAAGTCTTTCGCTATGGCGGATATCCCCGGCATCATCAAAGGCGCTCATGAAGGTAAAGGACTCGGACATCGCTTCCTGCGCCACATCGAACGCAACGCCACCTTGCTGTTCTGTATCTCCGCTGATGCCGATGATATGCAGGGGCAGTACGATACGCTGCTCAATGAACTTGAGCATTACAACCCCGAACTGCTGGACAAGCCGCGCCTGCTGGCCCTGACCCGAGCAGACCTGGTAGACGAAGAACTGAAGGAACTGCGCAAGGATGAAATCCCCAAGGGCATTCCTTACCTATATCTTTCAGCAGTGACCGGAGAGGGCGTCACCGAATTGAAGGACAGTCTGTACAAAATGATCACCGCCAATCGGGAAGACACCACCGATGGAAAGGCCTCGATGGAAGAGGAATAAGGGAATGAAACCCTTGAGGAGTCGAAATGAAAAGTCGGCCTCGCTATGTAGTGAGGCCGGCTTTTTATTTCGGGAGATACTTTGGGGCGATGAGCGTTTTCTCCAACGGCCTACTACAAGAACCGATCCAACTGCGCCCCCGTTAGGTTCTGTAACATAGCGGCTGCCAGGTCTTTTGCTGCGATGGCGGACAGCCCCTGGTCCATATAATGATCTTCGAGCCGGACCTGTGATTGGTGGTAACTGAGGCGGAAGGCGCTGAAGATCTGCGCATGCAGGGGATCTTCGGTAGCCCAATCTCCCAGGTTAGTCCAAATGGTGGAGGCCCAATTGTTGACCCGGCTGGCGGCCGTACCATTTAGTGGTTGGCGGGCAACGGAGAGCTGGGCGCGTTGCTGTACCAGTTGGCGGCCCCGGGTGTCGTTGGCCATGCCGGCGGAGAGGTCTTCGGTAATGGCCAAGAGCGTCTGTATTTCGGGCCACTGGCTGACCAGGTCACCACCGCCAGTAGGCTCCAGGTCCATTTCTGATAGTTTGCGGTACTTCCTGATCTCAGGCATATCGTCCCAGGCAGCCTGGTAGGCGGCAGCGGTGCCGGGGCCATAATATCCGTCGATATCGCCAGTGTAGTAACCTTTCTCTTTAAGGACGCGCTGAAGTTCAGTGGAACTTTGACGTTTGATTTTTCCATCGATGGCGGGAAGGTTCGGCGCATTCGCTCCGGCCGAGAGGGGGGGAGGGGAGCCCGTAGCAGTATTGGGCGCCGGAGTTACCGGTGGGTTGTAGGGTTGGGGGCTATTACTGTTTACCTGCGGATTATAAGTTGTCGGAGCACTAGGGATGGGCTCTAGCGTGGAGGGGATGGCATTGTTGCCGGCAGGTACCGGGTTCTGCGACGGAGAAAGTGGGGCGTTGGTGTCTTTAGCCGTCTGTAACGAAATGGGGATGAGTGGTTTTTTGATCCCGGTTTCAAAGGTGGTAATGGGAACCAGTCGGACGTTGTTGACGCTGCGAACAAAGGCATCGGTGTAGCCGAGAGAGCGGATGGCAGGGAGGAAATTAGCTGCGGTGCGGGCGTCGGGGTAGATGCCGGTAAGTATCTTGGTGGTGCCGTCCACGGTTTCTACGTAAAGCTGGCCGGCGCGTTCCAGCGTGGCCCAATCAATAGGCCGGGTGCCGGAATGAAGGGCGATTTGGATGACCGTTACCTGCTGGCCCGTAGTAGCGGGGAGTACGAAAGCCTGAGCGTTGCGAAAGCCATTGGTGGTCATCGTACGTGCGATGGTCATGGCCTTGGTTTGATCCTTGAAATGGCCTGCGTAGACATCCGTGGTGTTGTCTGGACCGGGGACGCCGTAGATGAATCCCTGAGCTTTGAGTGCGGTGAAATCATCAGCTTTTACGCCTCGGAAGGTACCCACTTTGATGGTGTAGAGGTCTTGGGCAGTGGTGGTGCTGAAAAAACAGCAACCCAATAACAGTAATAAGGTGGTTTTCATAAGTGGGGCCTTTGGAATCAGTAGCAGAGAAGTAAAAGTAGGGGGATTTCTCCCGAAACTAGGTTTTGGGTATAACGGTGGTAGCATTTAGTCTGGTATTTTAGATTGCTGCTGTCTTGATCTGAATTATGGAGTGGGTGTTTTTTCGTGTTTTGTAAACGTTTGTGGGCGTCCCTTAAGTGCCGATCATAAATTTCCGGACCTCAGCGAGCCGCGAAAACTACAGCACTACCTCATTCGTGCTGCGCGTAACCGGGCGATTAGTCGCGTCGGTTGAGTGGCCGGAAAACATCTCTGCGGGAGGTCCACGATGCCCGCTTGCGTGATCACCAACTCCTAAACTGACTACACTTGTTGCGCCCAAGGTGAGCGAGCACAGCGCCGCAAACGGCACTTGCGGCAGTTGTTCTATTACTCCATCATTCACGCATTCTATTATTCGCGCATTCAGTCCTCCAGCAACTCAAGTAACCCCCGCAGTGGAATCTTCACCTGGGCGGTACGATAGTTCAGGTCATACCGCAGCTCCTGGAGTGCTTTCTCGATTCTGAAAGTATCCAGGAGAACTTCCAGATCAGCATCGTCTTCTGGCAGCAGGCGCGTTCCCGAGGTGGCCTTACGGTAGGCAGTAAGGAACTCGGCAGAGAGGTAACGGCTGGCGGTTCGGAGCCAGTCTTCGAGGTGATCGGCGGTTTCTTCCCGTACGCCGGAGGACAGGTCCTCAAATATCAGACCGGAAGCATAGCTGACGCTGCGCATCAGGTTGGCCAGGTCCTTGGCCGGGCTACGGCGCAGGGTGCGCTGACTGAAGGTCCGGTCCGGGTCACCATCAAAGCTCTGAATGATGAATTTATCATCGCTCATCGCCACCTGCTCCAGGGTAAAGTCTCCATGGATGCGAATTTTGTCGGACTCGATCTTATGGGCAAATACCCGCTTAAGTTTGGTATGAATCTCTGCCTCTTGTTCGATTAGCGCCTCAGCAAAGCCGGAGGCGTCATCATCCAATACGGGAATGGACTTTTTGAGTAAATCAATTGTGCCCCGTACGTCAGCCTTAAGGCCGGCATAGACACTGCGTTGGTAATGTAACGACAGTGCTTCCCGCTCGAAAGTCTTCTGCCCGGAAACGTCATTCATGATCGTATGGTAGGCTGCAATGGTCCGCCCCAACTCTGCCATTTTGGTGATGAATGTTGCTCCAAGGATCTCCTGAATGGTTTTGGGCATATTCCGGTAAACTACCTCATCGGTGATGGATATCTCTTCCGGCTTAGCCGCCGGGCTTTCCAGCGTAGATTGCTGCAGGCGAGCCAGTACATCTTCACCGAAACGATTGAGGTTGTTGCGCATGTAGTCCCAGGCGGTGCCCTCACTACTGATCCGGTTCTCGAAGATTCCAAGGGTGGCGTCCATCCCCTTTTTTGGGGAGAAATGGAGGCTGCCCACCATCGTCGGCGCATTGGCGTACCCCTGGCGGTTAAGCATCCGCTTCACTTCCAGGTCCGGAGTATCCGAGACATGAATACGACGGTAGAACTTGATGTTGAAGTCCTTGCTTTGCAGCAATAGGTACTCCGTGCCGGAATGCACCGGCTTTAACTCCTGCGTCGAAACCATGAGCATGCTATCGTTGACGCGGAAGCTAACGTCTTTAAGATCACCGACATCCTGGAAGCCATTGGCCAGCGTAATGCGGAAATCATCATCGACCAAAGCATCGATCATCACCAGGTCGCCTTCGTCGGCATTGACGCGGCAAATGGCCTCTTCGCGTTTGCTGTAATCCACGTCTTCCCGGTAATGATGGAAGGCCAGTGGCAGTTGAATTAATTCGGGCAAACCCTCCAGGTAGCTTACCTCCAGGAACAGCCAGGCGTAATGCCTTCCTGCACCACGGTGCATCCGGAAATCGGTGATGGAAACGCTTTCCAGCTGTGTTCCCCGTGCACCGATCCAGTTGGTGGACTTCAGGAAAGCAGGTAAAACTTTCTTTTCCAGCTTACGCAGGTTCGCCCGCTCAAAAAGTCCTTCCAGCGCTCCGGTGGTCAATGCCGCTTCGCTCAGGTTACGATGATCGGAATCTGTGTCGACGGTACTTTCTAATTGTAGCCAGTAATAGCCGTGGGCACCCAGGGTGACGGGGTAGAGGTCCCGCCCGACATCATTAAAGTGCGTCTGGCCAAATACTTCCTTAACCCGACTGCCTTCATAATCGCTGAGGTCGAGGTCCACCGACTGTGGGTGGCGGCTAAGGTTAATGGCCACTGCGACTCTTTCGTCGTTGTATTCTCTAATAAAGGCCAGTACCCGGCCATTATCTGGTTTCAACCAGATAATACTGCCCCGGCCGAAGACCTGAAAACTCTTGCGCTTGGCCAGCAGGCGTTTGGTCCAGTTCAGCAAGCTGTTGGGGGTCTGCTGCTGGCGCTTTACGTTCACCCAGCGGTAGCTGTATTCAGAATCCCGGATAACGGGAAGGTATAAGCTGTGAGGATTAGCGTGGCTGAAACCGGCATTTTCTTCATTATTCCATTGCATCGGCGTACGCACGCCGTCACGGTCTTTCAAGTAATAGTTATCGCCCATCCCGATCTCATCGCCGTAGTAAAGCACCGGGGTGCCGGGTAGACTGAGAAGCAGGACGTTGAGGAGTTCGATCTTGTTCCGGTCGTTGTCCATTAAAGGGGCCAGCCGGCGGCGGATGCCGACGTTGATCCGGGCGTTCTTATCCGGCGCGTAGGTGCTGTACATGAAGTCCCGCTCTTCTTCCGTCACCATCTCCAGCGTCAGCTCGTCGTGGTTGCGCAGGAAAGTGGCCCACTGGCAGTTTTCGGGAATCTCTGGCGTCTGGTCGAAGATGTCCGTGATTGGGTGGCGGTCCTCCAGTTTGACGCTCATGTACAGGCGGGGCATCAGCGGGAAGTGGTAGTTCATGTGGCACTCGTCACCATCACCGAAGTAGCTGGCGCTGTCTTCCGGCCACATGTTGGCTTCGGCCAGGAAAAGGGCGTTTTCGTAGTTGTCGTCAACGTGCTTGCGCAGTTTTTTGAGAAAGACGTGGGTTTCCGGTAGGTTCTCTCCATTGGTGCCCTCCCGCTCGAAGAGGTAGGGGATGGCGTCGAGGCGGAAACCGTCGATGCCCATCTGCATCCAATAGTCGAGCACTTCGAAGATCTCCCGCTGCACGTCCGGGCTGTCGTAGTTCAGGTCAGGCTGGTGACTGAAGAAACGGTGCCAGTAAAACTGCTTGGCTACGGGGTCCCAGGTCCAGTTGCTGGTTTCTGTATCAGTGAAGATGATGCGGACGTCTGGCCACTTTTCATCCGTATCACTCCAAACGTAGTAGTCCCGTTCCTTACTGCCCTCGGGCGCGCGCCGGGCGCGCTGGAACCAGGGGTGCTGGTCAGACGTGTGGTTGATCACCAGCTCGGTGATCACCTGCAGGCCGCGGTCGTGGGCGGCGTCCAGAAAACGTTTGAAGTCATCCAGGTTGCCGTAAGGTTCGGAAACCTTATAGTAGTCCTGAATGTCGTACCCGTCGTCGCGCAGTGGGCTGGGGTAGAAGGGCAGTAGCCAAATGGCGGTGATGCCTAATTCTTCCAGGTAATCCAGCTTTTGTTCCAGGCCGGCAAAGTCGCCGATACCGGTGCCATTACTGTCGTAATACGCTTTAATGTTCAGCTCATAAATGATGGCATCTTTGTACCAAAGGGGCTCGCGACGGTAGGTCTTACTCATATTCTTTTGCTTTCGTTGGATGGTTTCCGGGTGTAACAACGTAAACGAAGGGGACTTGTGCAATTCTGGGCGGGAAAAGAGGGAATAAATGTTTGGATTTGGGCGCGGCCGCAGGTGCAGGGGGAGGGGATGAAGGGGCAAAGAGAGTAAAGGGGGCTAAAGGAGCAAGGGAGATGGGCATCGG
>JBLHRW010000183.1:0-9405 GCA_047626445.1 Neolewinella sp. | reverse complement strand
GACGCCTACAGCGTCCATTACCCCGGGTTGCGGCATACCGCCTTCCCCCGGGGTAACTCTTGTTCGACGCCTACAGCGTCCATTACCCCGGGTTGCGGCGTACCGCCTTCCCCCGGGGTAGCTCTTGTTCGACGCCTACAGCGTCCATTACCCCGGGTTGCGGCGTACCGCCTTCCCCCGGGGTAGCTCTTGTTCGACGCCTACAGCGTCTGTTGGGGCTGAAAGAACTGGGTTTTTCTGTTCGTCACCGCTGTCATAAAGCCAAATGCTTATCACGCTTGGTGTAGCCCTTAGTGGTTGCTTCCCCGGAGTGCAGTTCCTCGACCTTGGCCAATCGTCCGGGTCCCCCTGCTCCTTCAACTTCCCCTGCACCTGCGGCCGCGCCCACCTAAAGATCACCGTCGAAGCCCCCTCCAAAGTAAAACAGCTAAGCAAAAAAGTCGCCTACCGACACCAGCACCGACAACCCAACAAGGTGCTGTAATGTTCCTTGGCGGTATACCTGGGAGAAGACATTGCGGGAATGCTTACTTTTGTCCCCCTAAATAAAATTTACCATGAGCAAAGAACCATTAAAAACCGTCATCATCGGCTCCGGCCCTGCCGGCTATACTGCCGCCATTTACGCCGCTCGTGCCCTACTCAGCCCCGTACTGTACACGGGTAAGGAGCCTGGCGGACAATTGATGATCACCACCGATGTGGAAAACTTCCCTGGCTACCCCGACGGTATCATGGGGCCACAGATGATGGAAGACCTCCGCAAGCAGGCCGAACGGTTTGACACTAAGGTCAATTATGAGCTGATCGATAAAGTCGACCTCAGTGGCCCAGTGCACAAAATCTGGACAGAAAGTGGTGAAGAGGTTCACGCCCACACCGTCATCATTTCCACGGGTGCTAGCGCCCGCTGGCTCGGAATAGAAAGCGAGCAGCGCCTGATGAACAATGGTGTAAGTGCCTGTGCGGTCTGTGACGGCTTTTTCTACCGGGGCAAAGAGACGGCCATCGTTGGTGCCGGCGACAGTGCCGCCGAGGAAGCTCTTTACCTGAGTAACCTGTGTCCGACGGTGCACATGTTCGTCCGCCGCGACGAAATGCGCGCCTCGAAGATCATGCAGGAGCGGGTGAAGAAGCAGAAGAACATCAAGATTTACTGGAATACCGAAACGGAAGAAATCCTCGGTGACGAATTCGTAACCGGTGTACGCGTGGTCAACAATAAGACCGGCGAAAAGCAGGAAATTCCGGTGGCAGGCTTCTTCGTGGCCATCGGCCACGTACCCAATACTAGTATTTTTAAAGACTGGATCGACATGGAGTCTACGGGCTACCTGATCCATGAGCCGAATTCTACGAAGACCAATCGCCCGGGCGTATTCGTTTCCGGCGATGCGTCTGACCACGTTTACCGGCAGGCCGTTACGGCTGCGGGTACTGGATGTATGGCTGCGCTGGATGCGGAGCGGTACTTGGGTGAGACTGGGATCATTTAGTAGAGAATGAGTGAATTAGAACATGGGAAAATTAGAGAATAATTGAATGAGTGAATTAAAGAATACCAGACTTACAGGTCATGGTATTCTTGCATTCTATTATTCTTTAATTCCCCCCCTCTCTCATTCCTTCATTCACTAACTTCTACTCCTTTCGGCAAAAACGGGGTGGCGTCTCCCCCACCCTTGATGATCTCCCGGACGATGGTGGAGCTGACGTGGGAGTAGGCCGGCTGGCTGATCAGGAAAACGGTTTCCAGGCCATCTCCTACGATGTCGTTGATTTGGGAGATGGTTTTCTCGTAGTCGAAGTCGCTGGCATTTCGAAGCCCACGTAGTAGGTAGCGAGCGTCGATCTTGTTACAGAAGTGTGCCGTCAGGCCTTCGAAGCTGCTTACTTCCACCTTGGGCTCGTCGGCAAAGACTGCTTTCAACCATTCCAGGCGTTGTGCTAGTGGAAAAAGGTATTTCTTCTGGCTATTGACGCCTACGGCCACCACAATCTTATCAAAGAGGGGTACGGCCCGGCGGACTAGCTCGACGTGGCCGGTGGTGATGGGGTCGAAGGAACCGGGGAAGACTGCTACTTTTTTGGACGAGTTGGACATATTGGACTATTGGTATTATTGGTCTGTTGGTGGCTGCAAAATACGGTTAGTCTGCCAACAACTAAGGTTAACAATTGATGCTACAAATATCCAATAACGCGAATCAAGCACTAAAAGACGATGTAAGGACCTTGGAGGGGTTACGGTCGACAGAATTGCGAAGTAATTTTGTCGATCGTAACCCCTCCGAGCGTTTGATCTCCTGGCTTTAGGAACGTCAATTTAATAACTGTCCGATTTGCAGCTTGCTCTCGCGGCACTGCCCTTCACCACGAAGTAGCCGCGAAGCTAATCAGGACAGTTATTAAATTGATGTTCCTTAGCTCTTGATTCGCGCCAACAGTCCAAAATACAAATCCTATCTTGGGGCCATGACGAACCAACTCAACGATCCCCGCACGATGAATGGCTGGGCCCTGTTCGATTGGGCCAACTCGGCCTTTGCCCTGGTGATCACTACCGCGATTTTCCCGCCCTACTTTGCGGCGGTCATCGACGATAAGTTTACCGTTGCGGGCTTTGAGTTCAGTGACAGCTCGTGGCTGACCATTACGATCAGCGTCAGTTATTTGATTATTGCCATGCTCTCACCGCTGTTGTCCGGCATTGCGGATGTCGGTGGACGCCGCAAAGGCTTCCTAAAATTCTTCACCACCATGGGTGGGTTGGGCTGTATTGGTCTTTTCTGGTTTAATGGCATGGACACGCTGTGGCTGGGGACCATCGCCTTTTCGCTGGGGCTGATCGGCTTTGCCGGCGGTCTGGTGTTTTACAACAGCTTTTTGCCCGTTATTGCCACCCAAGATAGATTCGATAAGCTGAGTGCCCGTGGCTTTGCGATGGGTTACGTTGGGTCCGTACTCCTACTGATTATCAACCTGGCGATGGTGCAGAAGCCCGAGTGGTTCGGCCTACCGACCGAGGGGACGCTGGCGGTCCGTCTTTCTTTCATTACCGTTGGCGTCTGGTGGCTGGCCTTTGCGGCCATTTCGCTGGCTCGTTTACCGGACGACGTGCGGAAATCCGGCACTAGTTTTATCGACATGGCTAAGCAGGGCATGGCGGAGCTACAATCCGTTTGGACCCGGGTAAACCAATCCACGCCTACCAAACGGTTTTTGGCCGCCTTTTTCAGTTACTCCGCAGGGGTACAGACGGTCATCTTTCTGGCCGCATTTTTTGCGGCAAAGGAACTTGGCTTTGAGAGTAGTGAGCTGATCCTGGTGGTACTGATCCTTCAGATCGTGGCAGTGGGCGGCGCCTATCTGGCTGCGTTTGTAAGTAAGCGATATGGCAATAAAGCCAGTATATACTTCCAGCTGGTCATCTGGTTCTTCATTTGTCTGGCCGGGTACTTCGTCCAGGGCAAGAGTACGTTCTATGCCGTTGCGGCATCCGTCGGTCTGGTGATGGGCGGCATCCAGAGTATGAGTAGATCGACCTATGCCAAGCTGATCCCTACCCGGGAGGACGTTACCTCCTACTTCAGTTTCTACGACGTGTTGGAAAAGGTGGCCATTGTAGGCGGTACCGCCATTTTTGCGATACTGGACCTGATCACGGGGAGCATGCGATTGAGCTTACTGGCGCTGTCGTTGTTCTTTGCTTTGGGGATGGTGATTTTGTGGGGGTTTAAGTTGCCTGAGGAGGAATGATGTCACTTTTATTATTACCACTAATACTATACTCCCGTCGGGAACACGAGGTAAAAACGTTTGCCAGTACGGGCGACCGCAAGGGATCGCCCAAGGATGTTCCGCTCCGTGTTTATTACGATTCCGCAGGAATCGGCCCCATTAAAGTGCTGTATTGTAGGAACAAGGCATGCCTTGTCCCTACAATACGCACCTTCTATGACTGTGATTCCTGCGGAATCACTGGCGGAACACCTAACTTTAGTTGGTATCCCTTCACGCTTGGTTTAGCTTTGCGCAACCAGACCAAATAGTACCAAAAGACCAACTTGCTCTTCTCCTCGCTCATCTTCCTCACTTTGTCCCTTCCCATCATCTGGGGCGGGAGCCTGGCGTTGCCAAATCGGTGGCAAAATGGTTGGTTGTTACTGGTGAGTTTGCTGGTGTATGCGTGGGGTGGTGTTAGCTACACCGGCGTTTTACTTGGAAGTATTTTGTTGAATTATGTGGTGGGTTTACAGCTTACCGGCGCGCACAAACGTGGTTGGCTGATCGTGGGAATTATTGCTAACCTGGCGACCCTTGCGGTGTTTAAATACACTGTTTTTGCCGTTGTCGAAGCCAACGATTTGCTGCGGATGATTAGCATTCCGGCCTTTGAATTACCGAAGATTGCACTGCCGTTGGGTATAAGTTTTTACACCTTCCAGGCCATGTCGTACCTGGTGGATACCTATCGTGGAACTACTACTCCGCAACGCAACATTTTCCGATTGGGGCTATATATTTCGTTTTTCCCGCAGCTGATTGCGGGTCCGATCGTCCGGTATCAGGACATGGACCGGCAGATTGCGGAACGGCAACGGAGTTGGGAGATGACGGCGGAGGGGATCCGTCGCTTTTTGATCGGCCTGGCAAAGAAGGTACTCATTGCTAATACGTTGGCGACCATCGGGGACGAGGTCTTTGCGCTCGACTTCGGCACCATGGATACCTTCACCGCCTGGGCGGGCGCCCTACTCTATGCCGGGCAGATTTACTACGATTTTAGTGGGTACTCCGATATGGCCATTGGCCTGGGGCTGCTGTTTGGTTTCCGGCTGCCGGAGAACTTCAATTACCCCTACGCCAGCAAAAGTATCCGGGAGTTTTGGCGGCGGTGGCACATCACGCTGGGGGCGTGGTTCCGTGATTATCTGTACGCACCGCTGGGGGGAAGTCGGGATGGCTACTGGAAAACGATGCGTAATCTGTTGCTGGTTTTTCTGGCTACAGGTTTTTGGCACGGCGCAGCCTGGGCGTTCGTACTCTGGGGGCTGTGGCACGGTTTGTTCATCGTGTTGGAAAGGCAACGCTGGTGGCCCGGTGGCAATGTGGTGTATGCTTTCGTCGTCGTATTATTGGGCTGGGTGTTGTTCCGGACGGAGTCGGCTGCGCTGGCAGGGGATTACTACCTGGCGATGTTTGGGCTTAATGGGGATACGGTGGCTTTTGACTGGGGGTTTTACTGGAATGCGGAGTTGACGGTGGTTGGTTTGGTGGCTTTGGTTGGGGCTTTTTGGGGGGAGACTTCGGTTTGTCGTAAATATGTAGAAGTACGACAAACCGTTTTTAAACGTATAAAAACGGATAAACCATCCACCCTCAAGCACGCCATTTTCGACCTCGCTCACCTCGCCTTTCTCCTAACCCTCTTCCTCCTCTGCCTCAACGCCCTGGTCAACAACGCCCTCAATCCCTTCATCTATTTCCGCTTCTGATGACGAAAATTCTCCACTACGGTTTGCCGCTTTCCTTCGCCCTCCTGCTCGTGCTGAGTTGGGCGGATGCCTTTTTTTTAGGGGCGGGGACGCAGGTGCAAAGTTTCGAGAACAAAGCAGCAGTGGAAGCACCGGTCTTACGCCCCGACCTCCTGGACCCCTTCCCCCGCGATGCGGAGGCCTACTTCAACGACCAGTTCCCCTGGAAAGGCTTCTTCCAGCGCTTCAACGCCAAACTGCAGGCACTAACCAACCGGCGCTCTCCCCTACCCGACCTCGTGGTCGTAGGAGAAGACGAATGGCTCTACAAAGGAGGCCTTCAGCTCGACATCTACCGGGGCAAGCGACGCTTCACGCCCAAAGAGCTCAATAAGGTGGTCAATGAGTTACTGGCCCGGCGAGACAGCATTCAGGCAAGAGGTGGCGAATACTTCCTGGCCATCGCCCCGTTGAAGCACCACATCTATACGGAGTTTCTGCCCGACCACGTCCGGCCCTTGAACCAGCAATACGCCGTCCGCCAGCTCTACGCCGCCCTCGATCAAACGGAACTTCCCTACATCGACCTCCACACGCCGCTGCGAGGCTTTGCTCAACAAAACCTCCCCTTGCACCTGCGGCCGCGCCCAGAAAACTATTCCGCGCAAAACGACCTCTACTTCCGTACCGATCATCATTGGACGGTAAGGGCCGGACTGATCGCCGCCCAAACCATCACCGACCGATTGATCACCGACGGTTTCCCGCTGCAGCCACTCGATAGCACCACCTATAACATCAGCGTAAAACCAGCTAAAGGCATGACCCTGGCCCAGATCATCGGTACCGATCGGCCGGACCAAGATTTCGCCCAAACCCTCCACCATAATTGGACGACAAAGGACGTTCCCCGCACCGATCTTCCGATACCTGACCGGTTTCCATACAAGCAGAATTACGTTCGCCAGCGCATGAAAACAGACGCGCGGCAACGGGCAGCGCTGCCTTCCTTGTTCGTAAACCGGGAAAGCTTCGGCGAAAACCTCATCTACCCGCTCAGCGAGCAATTCAGCTCCACTTTCTTCCTCTTCGACGAGTGGAAGCATAATCTCAACCTTCCCGATTATGACCGGGAAGGCGGAGATATCTACCTTCAACTCGTCTGGGAAGGCTTCTTGTTTAATCTGCTGGAAGTACCGCAGGATGATGGAAAGTGGTAGCTATTGAGACTTGTCAGAAAAAATGACTCCGCTGATTCTCCTCAAAACGCTCAGCGTTTTCAAGTCCCCCCTCCCCCGTGGGGAGGGGGTTAAAGCGAAAGATAAAAACCTGGCTAATTCCTACAGAAGCTCTCCCAAAAGCCCCCGCGCCTCCCCCACCTCCCGGTTGTAACCAAACACAAAGAAGCCGCGCAATTCCTCCGCTATCAACTCCAACACCTGGTAGACCTGACCTTCCGGTTGCCGCCCACCGTAAGAAGCCTTGACCGCACGCAAATAAGCCACCAAGGGCCAGTACACTACCCCCTCGTACCCCTCGGGCGAGGTGAAGTAAAGTGCCTCCCCGATCCGACGCAACCCCGCTTCATTGGCCCAGGGCCGGTAGGCCAACAGCTGGCGCAGTAGATCGGAGACCAAGGTGTAGAACTGAAAGTCGAACCGATCACGTTCCCGGTTCAGTTGGCTGATGATGTATAAAGTCAGGTTTTCCAGCTCAGTCCGGGGCAGGTGCTTCAAGGCAAGTACCAGTTCGGGAACCTCCTCCAGCTTGCCGCTGGTAAAGCGGTGCGGAAACCGGTCGAGGTAAGCCTGGAACAACCGGTCATAGAGCCGAAAGCCCACCTCGTCTGCGTCGATGTAAAAGACATAACCTCTGTCCGATGATGGTCCGGCCCAAAAGGCCATCCGTCGTCCTAAGGCCGCAAGCCGGTCGATTTGGTAACCGAGGTAAGCTCCCAAACGAGTCGTCGGCAAGGAAACGGAAGGGCGTAATACAGTACTTTCAGACATAATAACAGGGGTGTTTGATGTTGTTGTAAAGATACAAAATTTACCACATTTTATTGACAAATAGGTGATTTTTATTCACAATATGATCTATTTGATTACATTTTGTTTTTTCCATTTTTTCCTTGATTCCAGTCATTAACCTGGTTAGACTTGTACCCCACGGCCCCCGAGGGCCGTTATAAACATAGTGGGGAGCCTCCCCGCTATCAGCGGTAACCTTACTTCCTTTTCTAGCCTTCACCATTCCACCCTTTCCCCTCATGCCACTGCCCTCCCCCACGCCCTTCCTCCAACAGCTGTTCGCCGCCCTGGAACCTTCTACCGGAGACCTCGACCATCTAGCGCTCGATCATCTCTGCTACCGCGTATCCTCCGCAGCCCGCTACGAACAGTTACGGGATGCTTTACTAAAAGAAAACGAGCTGCTGGTAGAAAGCCCCATTAACGGACGGCGGATCGCCACCTTCCGGATGGCCATTCCCTTTAGTTTTCAGCAAAGGGAGATCTGGCTACTCGAACTTCCGGAGCCCAAGCCCGGCAGCCCATATCCGGAAGGTTACGAGCACGCTGAGTTTGTCACCGACCGTCCGCTCGCACAGTTTGAAACCTGGTTGACGGATCACCTTGGCGTTGCAGCCGACGACCTTGATCGAAAAGGGCTAGTTAAACCACTAAACGCTGATCTTCGGCTGCGGTTACCGGACGGCCTAAGTGTGAAGTTTCATGAACGCCCGCTGGACAAGGTCATTGAAGAAGAGTTATCACCGCGCTAATGAATCAACGCTACCTTGATAAATAGACCGGCATCCCTACCTCGTTTCAAATGCGTATTTTGGAGGCTCCGTGACAATATTCCTACATAAAAAAACCTTAAGAATTCAAACTACGCCCCCCTCATGAAACGCCGTAACTTCCTCGCCTCCACTACCGTAGCTGCGCTTTCAGCTTCTCCGATTGCCAACCTCTTTGCCCGGGGCTACCGCCCCGCAGCCGACGGCAAGTTCACCCTCCTACGTGGAAACGTGGGCTACTACACCAATCGCGGTGGCACCATCGGCGTCTACCTCCCCGACGGGATGCCCGAAGGTGGCGTTATTGTTGACACCCAATTCCCAGAATCCGCCGGGGCGTTACTGGCCGACCTCAAAGCCAAAGGACAACTCACCCAGCTGGCCATATTGGCCAACACCCACCACCATGGTGACCACACCGGCGGCAACGGCGTTTTTGCCGGCATGGCCAGCACCCACGTCGCCCACGCCCGGGCCAAGCAAAACCTAATGAACAACCTGGCCGAAAACGACAAAGCGGGCACGGTCCCGCTGCCTTCCACAGTGTTTGAATCCGGTTGGTCCACCAATCTTCCGGATGGCAAAGAGACCATCAGCCTGCGTCACTTCGGGCAGGCACATACGGGCGGAGACGCCGTTGTCCACTTCGAAAATGCCAATGTTGCTCACCTCGGAGACTTACTGTTTAACCGCCGCTTCCCCTACATCGACCCCAAAGCCGGCGGCGATATCCGCAACTGGGCTGAGGTGATGAAAAAGGTCCGTAAATCTTATGATAAAGACACGCTTTACATCTTCGGCCATGCTGCGGATGACTATCCAGTAGTAGGCACCTCCAGCGACATCAAGGCCTTTGAGTTGTACCTCAAATCCCTTAAGAAATACGTCAAAAAGGAAAAGAAAAAGGGCACTAGCCTCGACGACCTGAAGTCCAAGACCACTATTATACCCGGCGCTCCGGAGTGGAAATTTGGGGAACGGTTGCGGGATGTGAACCTCACGGCTATGTGGGACCTTTTGTAGACAAAAACTCGCTGCACTCGTTTTCTTTTAGACGGCCTTCGGCCTTTTAGACGCTGCGCTTTTAGGCTACCGCATGGGGTTTCTCGCTGTGCTCGTTTAGAGATT
>JBLHRW010000182.1:0-9424 GCA_047626445.1 Neolewinella sp. | reverse complement strand
CCGTATTCGGTCTGGCCGTTGGGGCGCACGCTGACGTTGACATCGCACCGGAGGCTGCCCTCCTGCATGTTACCATCGCTGACGCCGAGCCAACGGACCAACTGCCGCATTCCGGTCATGAAGGCATCTACTTCTTCCGCCGACCGCAGGTCGGGGTCAGTTACGATTTCTAACAGGGGAGTGCCGGCCCGATTGAGGTCCACTCGGGTAAATGGCTCGCCGGCTGCGTGGATACTTTTCCCGGCGTCTTCTTCCATATGGATGTGGTGAAGGGCTACGGAGCGTCTTGACGCCCCGACTTCTTGGCCATCTGATTCTCTGATTCCCTGACTCCCGGACTCCCGGACTAAAATAGGCAAGGCGCCACCGATACAGATCGGACTTTCATCCTGGGTGATCTGGTACCCCTTCGGTAAATCAGCATAGAAGTAATTCTTCCGGTCGAAGGTGCTGCGCCGGTTGATCTTACACCCCAGGGCAAGCCCAAGCTTGACCGCAAACCTTACCTGGCGCTCGTTCAGCATGGGCAGGGTGCCGGGATATCCCAGGCTGATCATGCTGATGTTACGGTTAGGTTCGTTACCGAATTGGTTGCGATCAGCACAAAAAGCTTTGCTTTCCGTGGCCAACTGGACGTGGGCCTCGAGGCCAATGACGGTTTCGTAAGTGGTTGTTGCCATTTGGGGGTGTTGTTAAAACTTAAATATGCAGGGCGAAGATAGGCAAAGAGTTGAGTGCTGACTGACAACATCCATCCCTCCAAAGCGTTAAAAAAACAAAGCTATAAATAGAAAACATCTATATTTGTATCAGGTTAAAACCAACTTACTACACCAAAACGATCCCAAAATGAAAAGCTTAACTACGCTGATCGTCGCATTATTGCTGACGACAGCTTCTCTGCAAGCAGAACAGATATTCGTTCTTTTTGACGGTACCTGTGGCGACCGCGTCCAGTATGAACAGGCTGTTGCCGCCCAACCGCGGATGAATTATTTTGCCTATCATTTTTCTTTCCAGGGTGGTGATCGCCTGATGTTGGAAACCGGAACAGAGGGCACCACTGTTCAGAATTACCTTCCCCAAGGTTACGTTTACTGTGGTGATCAACGACTTACGCTTGAATTGGCCAACCGCGTTAATGGAGGTGTAGACCAGGTTTTTATTCTTTTGCCTACCGCCAACAATCAGTACATCATCCAGCCGGTGGTAATGGCTTCCACCCTTCAGCGGCGTGGTGCCAACTTTACTTATAGCTCGCCACTTTCCGGTTATCAATTCGATACCGAAAATGGGATCATTGGTGAGAACCTTGCCTTTGAAAACGATGGTGCCAAGGTTTACTTCGAAGGTCGTGAGGCCAGCCCTTGCACGGGTATTTACCTGTTCCGGCAGCTGAAGCCGGGGGCTTCTTACCCGGTCATTGATTTTAAAATTTCCCCGGAGTTGGGGGTCTACGAACGTCGCTTAGGTAGCGACGGAATCAGTACCTCCGGAGGTGTTATCGCAGTACGTCAAGTCAACGGTATTCCGGTAGACGATTACCTGGCCAGCATCTGTGCCAGTGTAACGGCACAGGCCAATACCCCGGCTCCGGCCCCTCCGGCCTACTATGGTCAGGACCAACCCGCGCCACAGGCCTATGGTACCCAACAACCACAGCCGCAGCAGCCTTACTACGGCAATAACCCGCAGCCGGAGTCTCAGGCCTATGTACAGGCCAACCCGACGACGCCCCCACCTGTGGCCACGATCACCCATACGGTCGCTAAAGGAGAAACACTGTTCTCCGGTTCTCGCAGATATGGTACGACTGTTAACTCGGTGAAAGTCCAGAATGGCCTTACCGGAAACACGGTATATCCCGGCCAGCAGCTGTCGGTCAATACTCCGGGTACGCCCGCACCAACTAATGCCACTGCGCTGAATCCATCCGTCCCAACTACGCCTTATAACGCCGGTCCGATCGCCAGCTCCAACCCAGGAGCTGCGCAACCGACGCCTTACAGCACCTCACCGGCAGCGCCTCAGCCTTACGGCGGCGCTACCCAAGAATCTCGTGGCGGTCAAACGGCGGTTTATGGGGAAGACGTCCATATTGTTCAGCCAGGGGAAACAGTAGCCAGTGTGGCGTTGAAATATGGATTTACCTCGGCAAAATTCCGGGAAGTCAATGAACTAGGGCCTAAAGACATTGCCCAAGTGGGGCAGCAACTCAAAACAAGTGATTGTAACTGCCCGCTCCCCGCACCGCTCACGCCTTCTGCTGAACCTGCCGCTTATGGCAACCAGGCGCCGGCTAGTCCTCAGGCTTACGGCCAACCGGCAGCAACTCCCCAGGCCTATGGCCAACCTGCTGTAGCTGCGCCACAAGCTTACGGTCAGGCCAATACGCCAGCTGCGACGCCTCAGGCTTATCGCACGCCGGAAGGCTACCAGGCGCCACAGACGGCACCCGTTCCGGCTGCGACCACCCCGCAGTTGCCGGCACCAACTACCATCACGAATAATCCGAATTTCGGACAGTATGTACCCAATGCGGCAGCGCCGCCAACGGCAACGATGGGGCAGTTGGAAGGTCGCGGCGCCGCCGCGCCCGCCGTATCGAACCCTGCTACCTACAATTCGCGCCCTGCACCTGCGCCCGCGCCCGCTACTGGTCCGAGTACGTACCAATACAACTCCCCCCAGCCGATGCCAAACGCCTACGGTACGCCCGTTGGCGCCACGGCTCCGCCCGCCACCCAGCCAGCGGTTAACCGCGCCTTCCACCTGGTACAAGAAGGAGAAAGTCTCTTCTCCATCGCACGCCGGTATGGCCTGACTACCGAACAACTACGTACGCTGAATCAGCTGAATACGGGCGGTGTCATCGTCCCTTTCCAGAAGCTGTACGTAAACTAATTACTAAGGGACGCCGTGTAAATAACTTACTGGTTTTTGACCTGACGTTTTTGTTCTCACCGAATTTACAAATCCTTTGCATAGCCTCAGTTACGGAAATGATTTTTTAATTTGGGAAGGGCAAAATAAGACGGTCAAAAGGCGCAAACTATTTATGCGGCGTCCCTAAGGGACGGGAAAAGAATAAACTATCATTCTTGCTCGGCGTCTTTTGCTCGCTGGCTTCGTTAAAAAGCCTCGCCAGCGACCAAAATTCACCAGAGCAAGAACGACACTTTATTTCTTTCCCGTCCCTAAGGCTTCTGCAAGAAGTCTATTTACTACAACGGACCGATGCGATTCATTTTGCATCGGTCCTTTGCTTTTACATGACCAGTGGGCCAGGGGTAATCGTAAGCTCTAATGCTGACGCCTTCGACAAGCTTAGGCACCGATATTGTTTACTGACGGTCAAGTAAGTCTTAGCCCGGTCGCTGAGCTTGTCGAAGGGGTGACCTTGCGATTGCCCTGTCCGCCGACCAGCAGTCTCCCGCATTTGATCAGTAGATTTACTACCTTAAGCAATTATTCGGGTTCTCATATTTTAATAAGAGATTAAAAACACATTCATGAAAAACGGCATATTCATTTTTATCATTGGCTTGCTGGTGTTTACCGCCTGCGCCAGTCAAGAGACCAAAACAACGGCCGAGGAAGCCCCAGAACCGGCGGTAGAAAACTGGACTCCTCTTTTCAATGGCCAAGATATGGCCGGCTGGGACATAAAAATGTCAGGCCGGGAACTGAACGATAATTTCCGAAACACCTTCGTTTGGGAAGACGATATGCTGCGGATAAAATATGATGAATACGAATCGTTCGACGATGCCTACGGCCACATGTACTACGAGGTGCCGTACAGCCATTATAAATTCCGTTTCGACTACCGGTTCACCGGGGAGCAAACGCCTGGTGGTGCCGAATGGAACGTTCGCAATAGCGGGGTGATGTTTCACTCACAATCCGCCGCCAGCAATGAATTTGACCAGGATTTTCCCGTTTCTGTGGAGCTACAATTACTGGGCGGGCTCAGCGATGGGAAAACCCGTACAACGGCCAATGTCTGTACGCCGGGTACTTCCGTGGTAATGGGCGATACGATTAATCACCAACACTGCATCAACTCCACCTCCAAAACCTATGATGGTGACCAGTGGATCAGTTGTGAAGCCATCGTTTTGGGCGGGGAGGCCATGCATTTTCTGATCGAAGGAGATACCGTACTGAGTTTTTTCGAACCCCAGTTGGGGGGCTGGGATAAGGAAGGCAGGATGTTTGAAGCTTTTGGAGTGACCCGGGACAAAGACATGTGGTTAAAGCGTACGGGGGAAATGCTGACGACCGGCTATATTTCATTGCAGGCGGAGAGCCATCCGATTGACTTCCGCAACGTGGAGCTATTGGAGCTTCCAGAAGAATAGCCCTTGCGCAACCGAGGCCCTCAACCCAACGATAAAAAGCTTTTTGCGGCTAATTTTTTCCCGGCACTAACGGCGGCAACCGATGACCTCGGCTGGCTGCTTGGCCGGGGCTACGGCTCCGATTCGGCCTTGCAGTTGGTCGGCAATCATTACCGATTGAATAAGCGCCAGCGTATGGCGGTTGGTCGGGTGGCGGCAGCCACAGCGAAGATTGCCGATCGAAAAACGCGTGAAATCCCTTTACAGGAAATTGGTGGGAAGACCGTCGCTGTTGACGGCTTCAACCTATTGATCTTGCTGGAAAGCGCCTTTGGTGGAGGACTGGTCCTGGCCGGGCGGGACGGGTCACTTCGTGACCTGGCCAGTGTCTACGGCACCTACAAGCATGTGCAACATACGGTCCCAGCCTTGCTGAAGGTCGGGGAAGCGTTGCGCCCCGCTGCGGGCGTGACCTGGTACTTTGACACCCCGGTTTCCAATTCCGGCCGGCTGAAAACCATGCTGCGCGAATTGGCCGAAGCCCACAAATTTAACTGGACCATCGAACTGGCGTACAACCCCGATAAGGAGTTGATTGCCCTGCCGAATGATGTCGTCCTCGTTTCCTCAGACAGTTGGATACTAGATGATGGCGGGGCTTGGTGTAACCTTGGGCGGGAGTTGGTGGGGGATGTTGAGGAGGCATGGGTCGTAGTCTTGTAGTAGGCGGTTTAACTCGAGTGCTTTGTCATGAACGAGCGAAGCGAGCTCTCCCTGGCGGCAGCCCTACAAGACTAATAAACTACTCCTCCGGCCGAAGATCAAATCGCTTCCGTAAATCGTCAATAGCCGGATTCTTCTCCCGCATGGCGAGGAATTTATCCTTAGCGGTGAGCCTCTTTTTTACTTCGGACTTTTTCGGTTTGAGCGACTCATCCTCCTTAAACAACATAATCAGGCCAGAGCGCCGGAAGGTGTCCCGGAGGTGATTGATCAGGCTGGAATCTTCCCGGAAGGAGGCCATGACGCGCTGGCTGCCGATCCGGACGTGAACCTCCTCACCGTCCAGGTTGGGGATGGCTCTTTTCATGTTTACGGACAGGGTCGTACCGGTATTTTTTACCAGGTAATCGTCCCAGGCAGCGCGGAGAGATTCCTCGGTGAGTTCCGGCAGTTCGCCGGTTGCTTCGGTGCTTTCTTCCGAAGCAATTTCGGCCATCATCCCGTCGAGGTCAACCGTCGCAAAGGCAGTGGAAGGGGCTGGCGGAGGTGCAGGCGCAATGGTTGCTACCGGGGCGGCATCAGGGGCTTCTAGTGCTGGTTTGGGTGTTTCTGGCGCAGCCTGTTCGCCAGCGATACTCGCTGCAACGCTTACGGAATGGGGGGGCTCAGGGCTTACGGGAGGGGTGGGCTCAGGGCTTTTTTTTTCCGGCGCGGCCGCAGGTGCCGGGGCAGGGTTAGAAGCAGCAAAGACCGTAGGTTCGTTGCGGAAGGCCCGCCTAACGGCGGTCATCTTCAGCAAACTCATTTCTACGTGCAGCCGCTTATTGCGCGCCAGCCGGAAACCAAGGTCACACTCGTTGGCGATGTTAAGTATCGTTAGCAGGAGGTCCGGAGGACTAATGGCCGCCTGTTGGTGGTAGCGTTCCCGCAGGCGTTCGCCTACTTCGAGGAGCTTGAGTGTTTCAGCATCCTTACAAACCAGGAGGTCCCGAACGTGTGCCGACAGGCCGTTCAGGAAGAGGTCCTCATCAAAGCCCTTACCCAGCACTTCGTCGAAGAGCAGCATCATTCCCCCGCGGTCTTCGGTAAGGATGTAATCGGTGGCGCGGAAGAAGTAATCATAATCCAGCACGTTGAGGTTCTCGATCACCGCATCGTAGGTGATCGAGCTGCTGCTGGAGGCGACCATCCGGTCAAAGATGGAAAGGGCATCCCGCAGGGCACCATCGGCCTTCTGGGCGATGATGTGCAGCGCATCGTCTTCAGCAGTGATCCCTTCCTTGGCACAAATACCCTGCAAGTGCAGGATAATATCCTTCGGTTGGATGCGCTTAAAGTCGAAGATCTGACACCGCGACAGGATGGTCGGGATGATCTTGTGTTTCTCCGTAGTCGCCAGTATGAAGATGGCGTAGGGTGGGGGTTCCTCCAATGTTTTCAGGAAGGCGTTAAAGGCTGCCTGACTGAGCATATGGACCTCATCAATGATGAATACCTTATACTCTCCCTGCTGTGGTTGAAACCGGACCTGTTCGGTCAGCGCTCGAATGTGATCGACCGAGTTGTTGCTCGCCGCATCGAGCTCCGTAATGTTGAGGCTGGCGTTGTTGTTGAAGGATACGCAGCTGTTACATTCGTTACAGGGCTCAAAGTCTTCCGTCCGGTCTTTGCAGTTGAGGACCTTGGCCAAGATTCGGGCGGAGGTCGTTTTACCAACACCACGCGGGCCACAAAAAAGAAAGGCGTGGGCCAGGTGATCGGTCTGCAATGCGTTCTTCAGCGTTCCCGATACGTGCTGCTGGCCAACGACTTCATCGAAGCGGACGGGGCGGTACTTGCGGGCGGAAACAACGAAGCTGGACATAGGGCGAAGGTAGGGAAATAGTCAGAGAGTCAGGGAGTCAAATAGTCAGGGAGTCAGGGAGTCAGGGAACCACTAAGGGACGGGAAATAAATAAACCACGATTTTTGACCGCCTTATTTTGCCCTCACCGCACTTAAAAATTCTTTCCGTAGCTATGGCTATGCAAAGAATTTTTCAAGAACGGTGAGAACAAAAGCGGCAGGTCAAGGAATCACGTTTTATTTAATCCCCATCCCTAAGGCATTAAGGCACTAAGAGCTACACTAAGAAAGGAGACGTTGGAGTAACCACTAAGGGTAGGGTGCCTAATCTGACGGTGTTTGTCCGTTACGGATTTTACAGTCGAAACGCGAAGCGTTTTCTTCTGGATAGCCCCTCTCCGTTGAGCCTGAGGCAAAACTTGTTGGAGAGGAGTTGGGGAGAAGGGGCACGGATGAGGCTCCGTAGATTGGACTCCCTGGCATTGAGGGCTACATTAAGGAAGAGGAGCCACCGTGAAATCCACACGGTTTACTCGCGCCATAATCTAAAATTTCCCCAATGGACCAGCAGGCTATCTTGGCTGAGGTTCCAGAAATAGAGCTTCACTTTGTCGCGGGCATGGGTGTCTTCCAGGCTGATGTTAAATTGGAGGGAATCCCGGGCAGGGGTTGCCATAGCACGCGGGATGTTTATCTGAATCCATTTTTTAGCACCACCATCACGCTTGTGTTCCATGACTACGCTGGGAAACTTCCACTTGTCGAAACTGTCGCCGAAGTAGGAATAATGGATGTTCGCCTGGAGCCACATCTTCTGGCCCGGGTAGCCGGGCACAATGTCTTCTTCAAGAATATTTACAAATTCCTGCCGCGCCTTGGGTGGAACGGCTAATGGCGCATAAATGCCAGGAAGTGGAGAATAAGACATCTTCCCGGCTGGTAGCTTTTCATTAATGTCCAGAAATATCCGGTCATGTTTGTCTAGTGTCGTTTTACCAAAGACATGCCAATAATAGGTCTTGTTGACGAAGTCCAAAGGGATGATGCGCTGGTTATATTGCCAGTGCTGGAAGAGGTTGAGGGTGATGAAGGGGACAAGGGCTAAAAGGAGTAAAGGGGCGACGAGTTTTGATCTGCCGACGGAGGCTTTACCGCCTTTCTCCTTTGCTCTTTTAAACCCTTTTTCGGCACCTGCGGCCGCGCCCACCAACCACGTCAGCAAAGCCCCCAAAGGCAAGGCCAATAGCGCATAGCTTTGTACCACCGGCCGACTTCCAAACGTATTGCCATACCACCAAATGTGCCAGCTGAAGAGCAGATAACAGTTGGCTAAAGTGAAGATTAGGATGGGCAGTAGCCAGCCCTTTCGCAGCCACGCAATGCCCAGCAAGGCAAAAGTCATCAGCGGCGTGTAGATCAACCAGCCGCGCCGGTACCCGATAAAGCCTTCGTATAAATGCGGCGCGAACCAGTCGAAGCCCAGCCCCGCATAACCGTTTTGCCACCAACTGCCGGTGCCTGCTTTGTAGTAAATGAGCTGGAAGGAGAACACCGCCAGCGCAATGCCGAAAATGGGCAGTGTGCGCCAGAAATTGCGTTGTAACGTAGACCAGTTTTTTAATCCGTAAAAAGCCGGAATAGCAAATACCACGATCTCTGAACTGCGGATCAAGCACATCAGGCCGGCCAGTAAACCACAGTAGATGACCCACTTTCGCGTCTCGTTTTGTTCCGCACTGTCCAACCGCGCAAACGCATAAAGAAACATGGCGTACAGCGCAAACAAATACCCATGGGTCATGTCGGGATGCTCCACGATGTAGTAAAAAAGATTGGTGCCCAGACCGATGCCCAGCAGGATCACCGCTACGATGACGTCCGTAAAAAATAGGGCTAGGAGCCGTTGGAGGTAAACCAGGCCCAGAAAGGCAAACAGTAGCATCATCAGCAGCACCATCAGCTGATAGGGATAAGACATTCCGTCGGCTGGCGCCATCCCAGTAGCCATCGTGATGCCGTGGGTGATCAGGAAAGCTGGTGTCCAGACGACCGCCAAACCAATGTTGTAGATGGGGAATCTGCTGCCGTTGTCCACTTCCATCAACTGGTAGATGTCCCCGCTGACTTCGTACTGTTTGAAGTGATCCTCGGCAAAGGCATATTCCTGGATGTCGCCGTACACAAAAGCCCCCGGCAAATAGGCGTAGTAGCCGTAACCGTCCCAATTAATGACGTTGGTGGTACCTTGAAATACCTCGTTCCGCACCAGGGAGGTGATGGCCGTTATGGCGAAGACCAGGAGCAGGGCCAGGCGGGCGTATGGTATGTAGTTGGACACTGGGGGAAAGATAACCACTAAGGCACAAGGCACTGAGGAATTACACTAAGGGACGGGAAATAAATAAACCATGCTTCTTGACCGCCTTATTTTGCCCTCACCGCTCTTAAAAATTATTTCCGTAGCTACGGCTATGCAAAGAATTTTTCAAGAACGGCGAGAACAAAAGCGTCAG
>JBLHRW010000181.1:0-9480 GCA_047626445.1 Neolewinella sp. | reverse complement strand
CCAATGTTACCCGGAGCGAAGCGGCGGAACCCTTTCAACAAGTGCGCAAAATGATGCGGGCGGTAGTAACCGAAGGCAGTGCTTCCCGAATCAATGCGTACACGATTCCCTTTAATATTATCGGAAAAACCGGGACTACTCAAAATAATACTGATGGCTGGTTCATTGCCAGTTCTCCCGAAGTGACGGTTGGCGCCTGGGTAGGAACCCTGGACAAACGCGTACACTTTAAGTCAACCCGGCTTGGCTCGGGGAGTAATACGGCCTTACCGATCGTTGGCCGGGTTTTTGCCGATCTTAGCCTGTGGCGGACGCCAATACTATCCGATTTTACCTATACCATCCCAGAATTTGACTGTGTGGCCAACAGTGAACTTCCGCCGGAGGAGGCGCGGCTCTTGTCCCCTTTGAGAAACACCGGTAAGGAAAGCGTGGATACTGTTCGGGTAGATTCTATTAGTAAGTTACCCGTGCCTAGGGTGGAGCCGATTTCTTCTTTAGCGGATACGATTGGGTTTTAGCGCTTGCATTATACCTTCTCTTTGCACCTGCGTCCGCGCCGCATCATAACCCACCCAATATCCCCGGGCCCCAATAATCCTTGATGAAAAAGTAGCTGGCAAACAGTAAGAAAGCGCTTGTTAGTAGCAGCGTTATGCCTCCTGCGAGCTTCACTCCCGGACGCTGAAAGAAGGGGTATTCTGCCAGAATTATTTCCACCACAACGAGGTTGGGGAGGTAGAACCAGAAGGCCATAAAATAGTCGAACCAACCGGTGAAATCCTCCGTATGTCCAGCCTCGCCGCCGAAGCCGAGATAGAAACCGTAATCCATGCGGTAGAGCCAGGAGCCGATGGCCAGCGCGAAGAGGCGGAGGGCCCAGGCGCGGTGACGTTTGAAGTCCTTTCCGCGGGCAAATTTTATGGTCTGTACTGCGGCCAGAAACATCAGCACACCATAGCCCGTAAAGCCGATGTCCATTACCGTTCCGCCGATGGTGCCCTTCAACGCAATAAAGAGCAGGCCACCAATGGCCGCCAGTAAACAAGCCACGACGTACACCCTCCCCGACAGCCGATGTACCAGCGGGTACCGATTCCGGACGGAAGGCAATAACTGCAGGCAGCCCAATACCAGAATGATGCCCCCGGCTAGAAAATGGACGGCAATACCGGCCGTTGAGCCGGCATTCTTCGCGTCGTACAGTCCGGGCAGCACCTTATTCCACTGCGCCGTATCTCCAGACACATAGGCGAGGGCGTAGAAGACCAGAATGTAGAGACCGAAGATTAGCGCGCTGCTCCAGACGATGGCGCCTAGGAGGGTACGGGCGAAGCTGAAGAGTTTGTCTCCAAGGACAGGTGGTGGGGTCGAAGCAATCATCACAAAGGAATTAGGTCGGCTAAGATACGCAGGGAGCTAAAAGCAGCCCTTTATTAGGTAGTTCTGGGAGCCCGTCGGGGAAGGGGTGAAAGAAGCAGGGCATTATTCTCTGACATCGTTACTAATCAAAACTACCGCATTAGCCAGCAGAGCTACCGCGGCCCAATAAGTAGACAACACCAGTATCCCAGACCAGTCAAAGGGAATAATAAACTTGTTCAGCGCAAGGATGGAATCGGAGAGTAAAAAGAGTAGAACGCCCACTGCAATCAGCCCATGGGCGTTTGTCTTCTTCCAAAGGTAGAGACTCACCCCTTGCCAGCACATCACGACGATGAATAAGAAGTAGAGCAATACTGGAAAGGCAAGGGATTTCAGGTTGGGGTAGAGGAAGAAGTAGTACCCCAGGCCGATGGCAAACAAGATCAGCAATGGGGCTAGGTATAACTTGAACTTGTCTAAGGCGACAAAGCTGATCGTAAAGAGGATGTGCGCAATCAGGAAAGCGGCGAGCCCAAAAACGAAGTTGCTGCCATCCAACAAGAAAATGTCTCCGATGAGGCAAAGCAGTAATCCGGCTACGGTCAATAACCAGTAGGCTTTAGGCGCCTTTCTACCGCACAGCATCGGCAGAAGAATTACTAGGACCGTTGTTAATGGCTTCAAAGAGCGATACAGGGCGGTATTTCCCGTAGCGTCCAGCGTTATTGCGATTACTGCGCTGATGAAAATGAGAAGGTTTAGCGTTTTTATTGTAGCCTGCATAGGAAAGATTGGAATAGCTCAATGGACCACAATGTAGGAATTCCGGGGTGGGGCAAGGGAATCGCAAGAAACCCCTTCCCAACCGTGCGCTTCGCTGCTCCCTGCGGCGGTCCCGCAGGAAGGGCTAGTAAAAACGCTGTGCGTTTTGATCCGCCTGCAACGTGAGCGAAGGCGAACTCCTGAAACTTGACACCTCTCTTAACACTTCATTCCGGAAAAGTCAAACCCCCGTTAAACACCTTCAGAAAGTTGGAGCTAGGGGGGTGATGATACGTACTTGCAGTCATAAACAAAGCATCCGCAATGAAAAAGTCAATCTTACTTTCTACCCTGTTAGCCTTCGTTCTTGCCCTGGTAGTAATGCCTGCACAAGCACAGCGGCCCAACAATCCCCGCGGAACGGAAACAACATCTACGACTACGCCGACCCGCGCATCTACTACTCGTGGCACTGCGACCCGAACTACTGCTACCCGCAGGACGTCGACCACCACGGTACCCCGTCGTAGTACTACGACGCCTTCGAGCACCGCTCGCCGCACGTCCACAGCTTCGACTTCCCGTCGTACTTCCACTAACCGTGGTTCTACCACCTCCCGGACCCGCCGTACTACTCCGGCGACGACGACTCGCCGGACTAATACCAATACCAACCCGAACTACTGTCCTCCAGGCGGTAATGCACGTAATAACCGGAACCAGTCCAGTACGCGTCAGCGTACTACAACGACCACCCGTCGTAGTAACTCGACAGGAACGAGCAGCCGCGCCAGTCGCACTTCCGGAACCCGTACTGACGGTTCCAGCGCTCGCCGCAGCACTACGGTGGTAAAGGCTGACAACGGTGCACGCAGCCGTGGAAAAGTAACTACTGCCAACGGCACCTACGACGAAGTCTACGGCGCCAAGTCCGAACCACGGGCCAAGCGTGTGCAGAAGAGCAGCTCCCGCCGGGACTAATTGAATTAAGAAGTATAATCCCTAAACAAAGTCATTCCTCTTATTAGCAACGGTCCGCCACCTTCGGGTAAGCGGGCCGTTGTTCGTTTGTAAGTAGCTGCCCTTCTATTGTAAAGGTTGCCGGTGTTGCAGCGACAAAATTCGTATTTTGGCAGCAGAATCAACGCTTACCAATGAGAACGGCCCTTCTTTGCTCCTTCATCCTGTTACTTTGCACCTGCGTCCGCGCCCAAGAAAGTACCGACTGGACGGTTGATGACATCATTACCACGGAGTCAATGAGCTCGGTACAGTTGAAGAAAAGTAAGCGACTGACAACCGACGATAAGCCGGTAGCTGGTTTCACGGTATCGCGCGATGGTAAGTGGGGGGTCTTCAACCACTCCACTACCAACCAAATACCCAAGTATTACGTGGCAAACTTTGCCAATAGCGCCATCAGTCAACCGGTGGAAATCGTGAAATTAAACGGGAAGCTAGCGAAAAAAAGGATCACCAAAAGTGAAGTGATCGAATGGAAAGGTTGGAACGACGAAATGGTGAACGGTCTGTTGTTTTATCCTGAAGATTACCAGGAAGGCCGTGCCTATCCCCTGATGCTGAGCATCCACGGCGGCCCTGCCGGGGCCGACCTCGACCGGTGGAGCGAACGCTGGAGCACCTACCCCCAGGTGCTGGCCCAGCGCGGTGCTTTTGTCCTGAAACCCAACTACCACGGCAGCTCCAACCACGGCTATGACCTGGGAGGTGACGTGGCCGAATTTGCCGCCGATGGCAAGGTCTATGGCTACGGTGCCTATAATTTTGTCGATGCCACGGGAGAAGGCCTTAGGTCTGATCAACCACTGGGCTTCCGGGTGATGATGGACAAATGATGAACGGATCATTCTGAACCCTCTACCTTATACTTAATTACCTTAGTACCCTGAAATACACCTGAATGAATCAGCCTACTTTTTTTGAAAGACTATGGGAGCGCAAGGTCCCCCAACTACTTGGTACTTACCTGGCCGTTGGTTTTGGTGTGTTGCAATTTGTTGAATTCATCTCCCGGAGATTTTCGATGAGTAGTTTTTGGGTAGACAGCTACCTATTGTTATGGCTGTTGTTGATCCCGGCAGTAGCGCTTCTCCTGTACTACCAGGGGCTTCCTGCCAGCACTGGAAAAGGATTCAACTGGAAGAAGTGGGCGATTTTTGGTAATCTTGTCCTGGTATTGCTGCTGGTCCTTTTGATCCCCGGAAGCGCCGCTCCTGCCACTACCCAGACGATAGTTACCACCGACACAGAAGGCAAAGCCGTCCGCCGGGTAATCCCATCCGCTGCCTCGGTTCAACGCATCGCCGTATTTCAATTCACCAATGAATCAGACGATGAATCGACAGATTGGTGGGGGACTGCCTATTCACTTTTACTCAATGACGATCTCCGCCAACGACCAGAGTTCCTGACGCTGGGGGTTCAATCGCTCAACCGCTTTTATCCGCGTTTTAATTTGGATAAGTTTAGCGATATCAACGTTGGGCTACAGCGCAAAATCGCCCAGCGCGCCCGAACGGATTATTTCGTTAGTGCAAAGTATACCGTATCTGAAGACAGCCACGAAGTTAACGGTGGGCTGTACCGGACCAGAGACGGAAAATTGATGCAAACACTCCAAGCCGTTGGACCGGACGTATTTACGGCAGTTGACCGGTTGAGGGATCAGATCAATGACTTCCTGCCTCCACCGGTGGTGGTTGACCAAATGGCCACTGAGTTACCGGCTTCGGCTCTGATTACCGATCGGGAGGATGCTTTACAGGCTTACGCTGAGGGGGTGATCGCCTTTAGCCTTGACCCTGGAAACCTACCGGTTAGCCTTAACCATTTCCTAACCTCATTGGGGATTGATCCGAATTGTGCGCCGTGTACTTATGAGGCTGGAGATAAGCTATATGGCTTAGGAAAGCAGGACAGTGCAAAGCTGCTGATTACCCGAGCTACCCGGCTGGCGGAAGTGCTGCCCGAGCGAGAGCAGTTTAGCTATAAATCAAGCCTAATGGCTGTGAGCGGCTCCGTTGACGGATACTACCGGCTGATGGAATCCTACCGGAATATATATCCTTATGAATTTAGTCCGTATGAGGCGCTAGAGAATCAATACGCTCGTAACTATGGGCTTGATTCCGCCATCGTATTGATGGAGCTGGCGGCCGAATTGTCTGACCGGGAACAGGCGCTGGGGAGATTATACGAACTATACGTCAGAGCAGCGTACTATGATAAAGTGGAGGCTACCATCAAAGATTTGGAGCAGGAATTTCCTGACCCCGAAATGGCTCGGCGCAGGTACGCCGCCTTATACCAAACCACGGGCCAAATGGATAAAACCCGGGAAACCTTGCGAGAAATGCAGGCATTGGACCCACTTAATGCTGACATCGCCAATCAAATTATTTTTTCCGAACTCCGTGCTGGCAACTACGCTATTGCCGAAAAAGCAACCCACACTGCACTCACGCAGGCGACCAATATCTCAGACAGTACCACTGCCTGGAATTACCTCATCCAATCTTATTCCGGGAGAGGGCAATTCGACCGTGCCATGAAAGAGCTATTGGCCTATGAAGAATTTATTAGCCAGACATTCCCAAGGAATGTCATCATCAATAATAACTACAGCACGAAATCAGACTACGCCATTCAGCGCGGCCGTTTTGGCTTGGTAGATACCTTGCTTAGTGAAGTAGCCGCTTTTGACCCCAACCGTGCCGAAATGCTGAGCTGTTACCTGCCGACCCAAGCCATTGTAATCGGCCTCAGACAGCCAAACGGTGAAAAGATGCTGGATGATTGTGCGGCAATTCTGAAAGGGTTTGGCCCCGCAGCAGAAGAACTCGCCCAGCTGTCCAGGCTGATGATTGCAGAGGATTATGCTACAGCAGTTGATTTCCTTGATCAACAACTGGCAGCAGGCAAAGAAGTACTGCCTCCAGTCGCCGAAGCGCGGCTCCGCCGGCTTGCCGGGGACCCAAAGGGAGCCATTGAAGTGCTTAATAAGGCATTGGTGGCCAGGATGAATGATCCTAAATTACTACTGGAACTTGCGCTGGCGCATTACCAATTCGGTAATATTAATGCTGCTAAGAAAGCCATCGCAGGCCCGCTGAAAACCTGGTCCGCTGCAGATGCGGATTTCATAATGGCCAGGAAAGCCAGGGAACTTGCCAATGAGCTAGGGCTTCCGCTATCTTAGCAAGCGCTAAAAGAGATGATCATGACCAAGCCTGAAAAACGAATACTACTGAATCTCATCGCGGAAGAACAGTTGACCGAGATGATCGAGCAGTTAAAAGGCATGGTCCCGGAGGCCCATCCTGACCTGAAACGGGTTAATCAACTCGCCGGCCGGTTACGGGAGCTGGAAGAACGGATCGATATGGGAACGCTCTCTAATGAAGACGTTGGCCGGGTCCGCAGTAGAATCTCAGGAGGACTTCGGGACGTGGTCCAGGAGTTGAAGCCAATGGCGGAACTCAAGGAGAATGCTGCCGAAGACACACCCGTTTTCAAATTAGACCTGGCTCCGGAGGATACAGGATCGCCCGCTGCGCCAGAGGAAGTCATGGGTTTCAAAGGAGAGGTTGTTTACAAAGGATCTCCTTCTAGAAAAGAACGAAGTATTGAAGTCATCAAGGGTTACGGCGCAGCCTACCACCTCCTGTTACAGGGCATCAAAAAGGCAGGGCTGACCATGGAAAAAGGAGATCGGGCCGGTGGGCGGATGACGGCGAGTATAGCCGGAACTTCCTCCAATAGCTTCGGAGAGGTCATCGAAGTTTGGGTTAAGCCCGAGCACAACGGCCGAACTTGGGTTCATGTAGTCGTGGACAGTGCCTCACCCACTACAACTTTCGATTTTGGACGGCACGAAAGCAAGCTGAACTTGCTGTTTAGTTATCTTCGGTAACTACAACCGATTTTAACCGCTCCACCACATAATCCACCATCTCATCCGTCACCCCAAGGTGGGTCGTAAACCGGACCATCTGCGGCCCGAAGGGGACCGCTTGAATGCCGTGTCCCGCGATTGTTTCGAGGAAGTCGGCAGCCATGAGGTCTCCGGCCAGGTGGAAAATACAAATGTTGGTTTCGGTCTTTTCGACCGACGCGACGAAGGGTAGGGGAGCGAGAGCTACTGACAGCCGCCGTGCGCGGGCGTTGTCTTCCGCCAGGCGATCTACGTGATGTTCGAGGGCGTAGAGGCCGGCAGCTGCGAGGTAGCCCGCCTGCCGCATTCCTCCGCCGATCACTTTTCGGAACCTTCTGGCTCTGTCGACAAGTTCCTTGGGGCCCAAGAGTAAACTACCAACGGGCGCGCCAAGGCCTTTACTGAGGCAAATGCTTATCGTGTCAAACAGGCTACCCCAGTCTTTAGGGGCTTCTCCCGTTTCTACCAGCGCGTTGAATAGCCTGGCCCCGTCGAGGTGGCAAGCGAGGCCAGAAGCCCGTGCTTCTTCTACCAGTACGGTCGCCTCATCGATGGTATAAATCGAACCGCCGCCTTTATTACACGTGTTTTCGATAACGAGCAGACGGCTGATGGGTAACCAGTCGTAGCGTGGCTTCACTGCAGCTTTCACCTGTCCGGGCAACAATTTTCCGCGTTCTCCCTTAATTAGGTTCATGCTGACGCTGGACAGCATGGCATAAACCCCGCCTTCGTATTGATAGACGTGGCTTTTCTCTTCACACAGCACTTCGTCGAGCGCCTGGGTATGGCATTTGATGGCCAGTTGATTGGTCATGGTGCCAGAAGGGCAGTACAAGGCAGCCTCCATTCCGAAGAGATCGGCGGCGGTAGCTTCCAGTTGGTTGACGGTGGGATCCTGGCGAAAAACATCGTCTCCCACTTCTGCGGCAAACATGGCTTTTAGCATGGCCGGTGTCGGCTTGGTGGCGGTGTCAGAGGTAAGATTTACAGTCATAGACGTGGCAGGTTATAAGTTGCAGGTTTCAAGTTGCGGCTGGCAAGTTACAACGCCCGTTACTTCGCTACGGCCTATTTTCTTAGGTGCGAGAACTGCTTCCGGAATTTACCTACTTTTGGTGTGATGACAAAGGAACAGTAGCTGTTCCTGCTACCTACCTTATTGTAGTAGTCTTGGTGATAATCTTCGGCGAAGTAGAAGGTCTCGTGCGGATAAAGACGGGTGACCGCAGGAGCACCATACAGCTCTGGTACGGTGCTGGCCATGAGGCCTTTCGCAATGGCTTTCTGTTCTTCCGTGGTGTAAAAAACGGCACTTGCGTATTGCGGACCTTTATCATTTCCCTGACGATCCAGGGTGGTAGGATCGTGCGTGGCAAAGAAAACTTCCAGGACTTGCTTGGTCGTAATGACCGAAGGGTCAAACTCTACCAGAACGACTTCAACGTGGCCACTGGTTTTGGCACAAACGGCATCGTAATTGGCCGTTTTTTCAGGCCCGCCGGAATAACCGCTAACGACACGTTTTACGCCTTTGAGCTCTACGTAGACGGCCTCGGTACACCAGAAACAGCCGCCGCCAAGGATGACGGTTTCATTGGTTGTGGTATTATTAACATCGGTGATGACTTCTGCAAAGTGGGGCATGGTAGCAAACTTTTAGTTGCTTAGAAAAGGCCTGGGTGGCCTGAATTGTTTTAAGGATTTTTGGGCGGGGCCGCAGGATGCAAAATAAGAGACGATTAAGCAATCAAAATGGCCGTTATCTCAACGAGTTTCTTTCATGAAACTTAGTCCGGGGTATTGTCGAATACTATAGACCTAGTGGGCCAACCCGTAAGTAGCGATATCGTCATTATAGGATCAGGACCTGCGGGAGCAACCGTTGGTCGTTATGCCTGGGTTTTTCCTAAAGGAAACGGCTATGCAGAAATCGGCCTTGGCGTAATCTCCACCATGACAAAGCACAGCGCTCAATGGCATTTGGATAAGTTCATCAAGCAATCTTTTTTCAAGGAGCGGTTTAAAAACAGCCGAATTCTTGAAGTTCAGGGAGGGGGAGTTCCCCTTGCGGCACCGCTTAAAATCCAATATGCCGATACATTTGGGAAAAAATTAGCATTGCCCCGAAAAATGCTTTAGAAATCTGCTGGTGGAAGCCTCCAGACTTTTTCGGTTAAACTTTCCCTATCGAGGCAGGGGAAAGCTACTTGCTTACTTGCTAACGCAGCCGCCAAACTTGATGCACTAGTACAGTGTAATTTAAGTTTAGATGCATTCAGGTTGCCTTGATTTCGCGTAGCGAATACACAATAGTTACCCTGGACGAAGTCCGGGGTAACGAACCCAAGGATTAACTTGACGACGCTCCGCGTCGTTAAAAAATAAGGGTCCTCTCC
>JBLHRW010000180.1:0-9493 GCA_047626445.1 Neolewinella sp. | reverse complement strand
ATTTCGTTGAAGAACTCCTTCCGTAGCTACGGCTATGCAAGGAATCCTTCGCCTCATTCAACACCAAAATTCATCAGCACCTTACCCACAAATTCAATATTGACAGACCACTAGTCTCCCATCTGCCCGACGCCCCACGTAGCAACGCCTCCGGCGTTGACGCGTAGCTATCCGACGGAAAGTCCTAGACTCGCTAAGGGGTCAAAAGTGACACAGGAGCGAAGCAAGCATCCCAGTGCAGGCAGCCTATCTACTACCCACTACCAAGGGCGAAGCCCGTCTATCGAGAAAAGGAGCAAAGCGACTTTACGACTGCGGTAGCCTATCGATCTACCAAGCGCGAAGCGCGTCTACCGAGGTGTTAAGGGACGCCGTCTACCAAGAAAGCGAGCGGAGCGAGCTTTCGTCTACTACACTACTGTCGGTCACTTGAGGTAAAAACATTTTCGCGCCAGCGAACACGGCCCTCCCACCTACTGCCAGTAGGGACGCGCCCTTGCGGTCGCCGTACTGGCAAACGTTCTCACCTCGTGTTCCCGACGGGAGTATAGTAAGCGCTCCGCGCTTACCCCTCATGCCGGTACCACATCAAAATAGCCCCAAAAGCCGTAATAAGCGCCATCAGCACCGTCGTCATTTTGATGCTCAGCTGGAGGTAGTTGCTAAAATTACGGATGGCCTCCGCCTGGGCGGGGTAAGTAGGGATGATCTCGTCTTCTACCCGCGACTTACTGAAGATCTGGGCCGGGGTAAAGTCCACTTCGTTTTGCACCAGCGTCCGGTAAGCACGTAACACCTTTGCCCGAAAGTAAAGGTTCACGCCCAGCATGGCGATGAAGAGGGCGCAGACGATGGTAATTAGTAAAAGACGCATAGTATTGGTTGGACGAAGCTTGGGGTAAAACCAGGGCGAAGATACCACTGTTACGGTCAAGGGCGAGGGGTTATACACACGCCCCGAGGGGGCTGTATTTTAGATTTCAGATCAAGTCACGGTTTCTTAGCATTTATGCCGTTTCTCCGTGGCCTTTTCAACACGACGGCATAAATGCCGAGGAACCAAACTACCTTGCAGCCATGGCCCGTCGTCCCAAAAAAATTCATGAGCAACGAGAGACCCTTCACTTCGGAAACCTGAAGGTTCCGGTTCGGGTGATCACCGAGTCCGGCAGGTACAATACCCGCGCGTCAATTACCTCTAAGGCGATGATCATTCGCTTGCCCCGGCAGTTGACTGAAAGCGACCGGACTTCCCAACTACGGAACATGCTGCAGTGGGCCAAGGAACTACACGCAGACAAACCGGAGACCTTCGCTCATTTTCATACCGTGCGGCTGGCCAATCAATATCGTTTCAGCATCCGGGAGCAGGCATACGCTATCTCGGTAGATCAACACGAACTCCGCAGTCATCGCATCGTAAAAACGGGAGCGGATCAACTGCAGATATTGTTGAATCCGGATGATGCCAGGGTAAGTGGTGGAAAAATATTGCCGAAGCTACTGGCAAAGTATTTCGGTGGTATTTATTTGCCTGACGTGGCCCGGAGGGTCCACGAACTCAATAAAGCCCACTTCCGCCGGCCGATCAACAACGTTAAACTATCAGACACCTACACCCGCTGGGGCAGCTGCTCCCATAAAGGAAACATCAACCTGGCTACGCGCCTGCTCCTGGCTCCGGACGAAGTCCTTGACGCAGTCATCATTCATGAGTTAGCTCACTTGGTGGAACAAAATCACTCCTCCAGGTTCTGGGCCCAGGTAGAACGGGCATTACCCAACTACCTCGAGTTCGACGAATGGTTAAAAGAGCACGGAAAGTCTTTATTGTTTCAGCCTGAGGCCATTGATATGGTTTGAGGTTGTCTTGCATTGAGTAGTTTTGCGGTTCATACATTCCTTACTCTGACATGCGTATTTTTTCCGTTCTACTATTCTCACTTCTACTCACTAGTTGTGCCTCAAAAAAGAAGTTCTTCGAAATGAGTTCCTCCTTTCAGGAAGTCATCGAGGTGCAGCTGGATAATTCTCACCGGCAACAGGACAGTATACTGACCCTGGCCCTGGCCCTCGAACGTTCCCGAGGGGGTAACGATGCGCTGCTAACTACCCAAGACAAGCTGCAAGACCGCCTAGCCCTGCAGGAGGACGAACTCGACCAACTGAAAGGAAACCTATCCTCCACCAGCAGCCGAATGAGCCTCGAGCTGGACCGCCTGAAGAAAGAAAAAGAAGCTGCCGAAGCTGCTCAAGTTGATTTGCTCCGCCGGCAAGACAGTATTATCGCCCAGTTTCAGTTCAGCATCGAGGATGCGTTGAATGTTATTGTTGAGGCGCTCGACTCCACTTATGCAGGAGGAGGCTACACCGTTTCCATTGGTGCTGGAGACCTCACCTTTAGCATCCAGGAGGACTACCTGTTCAAGCCCCGGAGTGTAAATAAGCTTACGGAGGAATCCCCCGCCATCTTTCGTGCAGTAATGGATGCACTACAGCGCGATCCGTTATTGAAGCTTATGATCGTTGGTCATACAGACAACCAACCCAATCCGCGACGTAACACCAGTAACCGAGAATACGGCGCGCTGAGGGCGAACTTCCTCGCCGAAGAATTTGCCAATACTCATTACCTCAGCTCGAACCGGGTCATCGCCGTCAGCCAGGGAGAGTTTGCCCCCATCAAATCCAACGCCACCCCCGAAGGACAGCGCGCCAACCGGCGGGTAGATTTCGTTTTACGTAATAATGTCGGGAACCTGCTGCGGGCGCTGGAGAAGCTTAAGGGCTAGGAACTAGGAATTAGGAATATCGCACCAATAAACGATCATCTTGTTACAAGATAAGCTATTTGCGCATTAATTCGTATCTTTAGTTACAATCCTTCTATTATGATCGAGCACATCGACGCCACCAAAGTTCTCTTCCTTGACATCGAAACCGTAAGCGGCCGACCGACTTATAACGACCTCGACGACACTTTCAAATACCTCTGGGGCCTCAAAGCACCCAATGTCCTCAAACGCTACGGCGAAGAACTGACCGAGGAAGAGTTGGTGGACAGCTACGTAGACAAGGCTGCGATCTTCGCCGAGTTCGGCAAGATCATCTGCATCAGCGTAGGCGCGGTGTACCGCGACAAGGACAAGCGGTTAAAGATCCGGCTAAAATCCTTTGCCAACCGGGATGAGAAGATCCTCTTGCAGGATTTCAGTGCCATGATGGATCAGTACTACGGCAACATCCACAAACAATTTATTTGCGGTCACAACATCAAGGAGTTTGATGTTCCCTACATGTGTCGCCGCCTGCTGGTCAACCAGCTTCCCATGCCGAAGATGCTTGACATTGCCGGCAAGAAACCCTGGGAGACCAACCACCTCGTAGACACCCTCACCCTTTGGAAATTCGGTGATTTCAAATCCTACACCTCGCTCAAACTATTGGCCGGCGTGCTGGGCTTTCCCACCCCAAAAGATGACATTGATGGCAGCCAGGTAGGCCGGGTGTTCTGGGAAGAAGATGACCTTGAGCGCATTGCAACCTACTGTGAGAAAGACGTATTGGCTACGACGCAGTTGTTCTTCAGGTACCAGTTGAAGCCGTTGTTGGAGGATGATCAGGTGCAGGTGGCGGAGTAGTCTTGTAGTTCAGTAGTCTGGTGGTCTGGTTGCGCTTCGCGGCTGCCTTCGGCGTTTAACGCAGGTAAGGCCATCTCCCCACCAGAATGTTGCTACCGCAGCACCACGCTCCAGGAGCCTTCGGCCCCGTTCGCATTCAGACCGGGAGGTCCTCAACCTTAGCTGGCTTGCTCTTTGTTCTTTCTTTGCATCCTGCGGCCGCGCCCAAAAAGAAAATGAGGGAATAATAGAATGGGGAAGTCTCGGCAGACATTCTCCCATTCAATTATTCTCTACGCCAGCACCTGATAAACCACCATAGCCGAAACATAAGCCAGCACGGTCATGAATGTAAACTGAATGATCGGCCACTTCCAGCCGCCGGTTTCCCGTTTGGTCACGGCCGTGGTGGACATACACATCATGGCAAAGACGTAGAAGACCAGGAGGCTCCAGGAAGTAGCCTGATTGTACACCGGCTCCCCCGTTCGTGGATTGATCTCTTCTGCCATGCGGTCCCTGATGCGCAATTCATCGTTGGTACTACCTACGGAGTAAATGGTGGCCATGGTGCCGACAAACACCTCTCGGGCGGCAAAGCTGGTAAATAAGGCGATGCCTATTTTCCAATCATAGCCGAGTGGCCGTATGACCGGCTCGATAAATTTACCGACGTGCCCCGCGTAGCTGGCCTCCAGTCTTTCACTGGCCAGCAAGTCGGCGGAGGCATCTTCATCCAGACCGCGTTCCTCGGTGAGTTGATCGGTTAGGGCCTCGGCTTCCTGCATGGCTCCCGTAGGGCCATAAGAAGATAAGCCCCACAAAACGATGCTGATCAGCAAGATGATCTTACCTGCTTCCACCATAAAGGTTTTCACTTTCTGCCATACGGTGATCACTACGTTACGCCAAACCGGCGTACGGTAATCGGGCATTTCGAGCATCAGGAAGCTGCGCTCGCTCGTTTTAAGCACCAGTTTAAACAGGAACGCCGAGAACATGGCAGAAATAATACCCAGAAAATATAAGCCCGCGAAAGCCAGTCCCTGGTAGCCGAGGCCCCAAAAGGTTTCCTCGGGCACCGCAAAGCTGATGAGGATAACGTAAACGGGGATACGAGCGGAGCAGCTGGTCAGCGGTGTGACCAGGATAGTAAGTAATCGTTCTTTCCAGTTAGCAATGGTCCGGGTACTCATAATAGCCGGGATGGCACAAGCGTGCCCGCTGATGAGGGCCACCACTGAGCGCCCGTTGAGGCCAAAGCGTTGCATCATACTGTCGAACATATAGGCTGCGCGCGCCATGTAGCCTACCTCCTCAAGAATGGAGATAAAGAGGAAAAGGATGGCAATTTGCGGTACGAAGACCAGGACGCCGCCGAGCCCTGCTAAGATGCCATCGACCAGCAAGTCCGTAAGCCAACCGGCCGCCAGGTTTCCCCGCACGGCCGTACCCAGGTGTTCGAAAACCCACTCGATCCCGTCCATCGGCCAGCTTGCCCAGGCGAACAGGGCCTGAAAAAGCAGTAGCATCAAGCCCAAGAAAATAATGGGGCCGAAGATGCGGTGCGTCAGGATACCGTCGGCACGGTCGCTGGCAGAAGCTTTGTCTCCGGCGTAGCGCACGCTGTCCTGCACGATGGGCTCGAAAGTATCATAGCGTTCCATCGTTTCCTCCACCTGTGCCCGCAGGCTGTGAAAGCCATGTTTCACCCGGGCATTCTGCACTTTATGGCGGAGTTGTTCGGGAATGTGGCGCAGCCAACTGGCGTGGTGCGTGAGCAGCAGCGCATGGTAGTCGTTGCGGGCGGGGAGTTCCTGCCGAAGATCGGCCAGGACATCCCGGGCGAGCACGCCCGGCTCGTAAAACGGCTCCTCCGGCCGGAAAGCCTGAGGGTTCCGCAGCAAATCGCCGATTGCTTTTTTCAACTCATCCACCCCGCGGCCTTCGCGTGCACTCACGGGAATTGCGGGCACACCTAGTTTTTCACTTAACCGGACAATATCTATATGCAGGCCGTCCTCCCCGATCAGATCAGCCATGTTCAGTACTAAGATCATGGGTAGATCGAGGTCCCGCAACTGGGTGAAGAGCAAGAGGTGCTTGTCCAGTTTAGTCACGTCGGCCACGTATAAAATGGCGTCAGGAAAGAGGTCACCCTTGGGGTTCGTCAGTTCCTGCACGACAAGGCGCTCGTCGAGGCTGGTAGGATAGCAGCTGTAGGCACCGGGAAAATCAACTAGTTCAATTGATGGCAGCCCATCTATATGCAGGGCACCAGACTTCTTTTCCACCGTTACTCCGGGGAAATTACCAATACGTTGCCGCAAACCTGTCAGCAGGTTAAAAAGGGAAGATTTTCCGCTGTTGGGATTACCGACCAGCCCGACGACTGGTGTCGTGTTTACTTGATCATTATACATGCGAGCTCTTGCTTGCGGAGGGCCACGCAGTGGCGGTCAATTTTCACGTACCAGCTGCCTCCGAAAGGACCTTTACGCACGATGCGCAGGCGGGATCCGGGGCGGATGCCGATATCCAGCAGCTTACCTGCCAGATTCTCGTTGGTAAACCGCTCGATGGTGCCGGACATACCTACGACAAAATTAGACGCGACAGTGCTGTGAAAAAATGGCATGGCGTTGCTTTTTGCTAATTCAATTAAGGAATGCAAATATAGAAAGGATTCCTCTATTTTGAGGTAGTCTAAATAAAATATGACGAACTTGTTGCAGGAAAAAAGGAGAAAGTGAGGAAGGAATAAGGGGGCGGGGCCGCAGGTACAGGGAGAAGATAAAAGAGCATTGGGCGAGGCTAAGGTCGAGGACTTTCAGTCCGAGTCGGGCAAGGGAGCGCAGCGACTTTGTCCGATGTAGCGCCGGTTCGCCAGCAGCGCTTTCCCGCTCAGGGCTACTGCAAACACACGCTCCGGGAGCCTGCGGCCCCGTTCGCACTCGGACTATAAGTCCTCGGCCGGGGCAGCTCGGGGGCCACGAATAGTCAGCAGTTTGCACCGGCCATCCGTAAACTCCTCCTTCATGGTGTACTGGTCAAACATATACTCCCAGGTTTTGGTGTGGCAGACGACGACCCTTTCGCCAGGAGAAAATTCGGCGTTTGCGGGTTGTTCGGTAACGACAAGTGGCGGACGTAATCGGCGCATCCGGCGCATAGAGACTTCCCTACCTCTTTCTTTTTCGCGTTCGACGTAAAAGCGGGCATTGGGGTGATAATCGTCTATCAGGACGACGTAAGGAGGTTTTACCACATCGCCCCGGCGCATGAAGGCTCGGAAGCCAGCCTTGCGGGCGGGCGTTTCCTGAAACACTCGAGCGTGGGTCACCCGATAAGTAATCATTGTTATCGGGGCTAGGAAAACGCCAAGAAACAACCCAAGACAGAGCAGTTGGCCGCGCCTGCCGTCAATGTTGCTATTAATTAGTTGCCCAAGGTGGAAAATCCCGGCACCGATCAGCATACCTAACAGTGGCAGCACCGGACTTTTGTACCAGTACAGTTTGGTGGCTGCCGAAGAGATGATGACCAGAAAGACCGTAGCCGTAATGGTCAGCAACGCCGCCGGGCGGCGGTATTCTTTATTGGTGAGCAGGTAGGCCAGAGCTGGCAGGAGGAGCGGGATCAAATAGCCGAAGGCCCGGTCGGCTACCAGGGTCTGCAGGTAAAAGTAAAATGGCCCCTGATGGCTTTCGTTGATGTCATTGTAGCGGCCACCGAGTTCATTGTTCTTCACAAGTTCGAGGTAGCCGGGGTCTACTGTTTCCCTTAGAAAGTAATAACCGACGACCAGGGCGATCGCTCCGCCGATAATGCCGTAGAGGCCAGGGTGTAGGAGTTTACGCCGCGCAGCAGCATCGATCAAGAACCACAAGCCGATGCCCGGCAACAAAAAGCCACCGGCTACGCCTTTAGTCATTCCCCCCAGGAAAACGGCGAGGCCGGCCAACCAAAGCCATTTTATTTCGTCGGTTTTTACCCAACGGAACAGGAAGATGAGTTGGGCGGTAAGAAAGAGAACGAGGAGGGCGTCGAAGTCGCCGGTACGTGCACCATGGTTCCCCATATACTCCCAGTTACAGAGCACTGCCAGGGCACCGAGGGCACCGGCCAGGGGGCTGCCCCAATCCCATTTTCCCCACCAGGTCAGCAGGAAACACAAGGCCAGGGTTGCCAGTGCAGAAGGCAGGCGGACGGCCAACTCCCCTACCCCAACAATTTTCATCCAAATGGCCTGACTCCAGACCAGTAGTGGCGGCTTGGTGCCCCAGTGGTCCGGTTCTCCGTAATATGGTGGTGTGAGTATTGAAGGCGCGTCTCCCCGCGCCAACTCCAGGGCGCTGACGGCTCTGCGAGCCTCGTCATAGAATTCTAACTGAGGGTCATCGAGATAAGCAAACAGCAAGAAAGCAAAACAAGCGAACAGCGCAAACAACGTAATACTTTGCTCCCTCGATTTTTTTATGACTTTTAGTAAGCGATTGGTCATACTACTGGCAAAGGTAAATGGTAGTTTGGGCATATTTGCGAAATTGGTTGAAGCAACCTCCGGGTTATAGTTGGTCCAAAAGTACATATAACTAGACTCGGGCACATGAGGTGAAAAGTTGACGGAGACCCAAAAGTTGTAATTTTGAAATCCGGCTCACAAGTGCCTTGCTCTACAGTATTTACGGCATCCCATCTTAAAGTCGTAGTGTTTATGCAGCATTCAGAACTTTTCACCTCACGTGCCCGACAGAATTATAGCACTAATATTATATGCCCAAGCTTCGAAAAAAGTCTGGAACTTATCCTATTCCATGTCCTGACTATGTTATGGGTATGTACGTTCTCTGAGGAATTTGACATAATGCCTGCAGTTGACTTAGGTTCGAACTGGCGGGATTTCAGAACGCTCCCATCGCCCGCCGATAGAATAACTTGGCTTGACGGCGGCATTAATCAACATTGTGAAGATGGTTTTATGCATTTTATCCCTGATAATTTGTCAATTCAGTCTAATAGCACTGGCGATGTATTTTTGAATATGGCATTAACAAGAGAAAGTGGAATTTACGCTGGGGAGTTAACTAATACTATAGAAAACTGTGGTAATGCTGGTGAAACATTAGATTTTAATTTTTTATACAAAGGAGCTGCGCTTGAGTCCAGAGGGGGCGCGGAATTTGATGATGCAATTAATGCTCTTATCTTAGCTGGGGCTCCAAGAATATATCCATTCACAGGCCCAGTAATTATGGAAGCTAGAATAAAAGTGCGGAAAGAGAATGGTACGTTCTCTGCTTTTTGGACGAATAACTGGAATGAGATTGATATTTTTGAATTTTCTGGAACTCTTGACGACACTAATAGTGCTAATTGTACAGGACCAACGGACTTTTCCGTTAATATTGACGATTGTAATACCGCTCAGATAATAAGTAGTAATTATTTCCTAGACAATCCTGATTTAGTTAGTCCAGGGGTTGACTGCCCCCAACATTTTATAATTAAGGACAATGCGGGCAACACTATTGATTTTTCTGAAGATTTCCATATCTACACGGTGGAATTCTCACCGCTTTATTATAATTTTTATATAGATGGAAGCCTAATCCGGGAATCATATAGGTTTTTATACATAGATGGAAGTGCTTTTGGAAAGGTTGAGTGTGGTGCGACCATCCCAGCAGGGGAAGTCTATGAGAATTTCGCCTTCCCGGTAAGCTTAAAGTCCAGAAAATTTCCTATTCAATTGTTTCTGCAAACTAAGGGACGCCGTATAAATAACTTACTGGTTTTTGACCTGACGCTTTTGTTCTCACTGTACTTACAAATCCTTTGCATAGCCTCAGTTACGGAAATGATTTTTAAGT
>JBLHRW010000179.1:0-9533 GCA_047626445.1 Neolewinella sp. | reverse complement strand
ATCCATCAAGTATAATGAACGAGAACTGTACAAAGGCTACCGCCTAGATACCATTTCCGCACCAGCCAAATTCTTCTTAGAAGACTTGGAAAAGCTGCGCGATTACTTATTGAAATTACTACGTGCAACCCCCGTTTTAATAGCCTAAACCCGATTACTAATGATCTCCCGTTTATTACTTTTCTTTCTTGTCTGCGCTGGAGGGCTTCTCCCCGCCCAGACGATTATCAGTGAGCTAGCTCGACTCGATACCATCCAAGACGCAACGGTAAAAGCAGGCATTATCACCAAGCTTTTATTACGCTTCCTTCCGGGCGAAGCGCCAACCAGCGGGGAAGCATTATTGGTGGCGTATGATAAAAACCCTTATTTGTCAGTTTTACTCCGAGAACCGGGAATCCGTGATACAATACTTACGTTTAATCTCGATTCAATAATAAACAAAGTAAAGTTAGAAGATCGAGAAAGTGGGCGGATGCAATACCGGCGAGTCTATAACCGGAGTGATATCTTCAACAACAAGGGGAGCTTAGACATCCGCTGGTTGGCGGAAGAATACGCCACTCCCTCCCCTCTGGCGCTTGAACAATTAACTGATCAAGCGCTGCGGGCTAAAGCAAGCTTGGGAGCTACGGACTACTCAAGCATGGTGCTGGCCAGCCTGGCTGATTGGATTCAGAAAAGGGCCCAGGAAGAATTCACCGTCACTTTTATGGGGAAGTTGAGTGAAAAAATCCAGGAAAAGAATCTTCGATACCTCTTTCCCGCTACGGCTAAACTTTTGCTAAACGTCGATGTCGCGGATTACCGGACCTTTCTACCCGACGCGAGATTAGCCTTTGCTGAAGACCTGCAAGCCGTTACCTTTAATTTTGCCGAATTCATCCGTTCCAGTAATGCCGTGGATGCTGATGATGCCCGCCTGCTTAACCTACTGCTGGTTTATGAGTTGTTGGATTTAAGCGCCCGTGGCCTGCAACTCCCCGAAATCCTGGCTTATGGCCGTGGCCAACTAAATGAACGCCGGTTTGCCGCAGAGCAAAAGATTCACCTCCAGTTGGCTGAGTCCTTACGTGATAAAACGCAAGAAGCCTCCCGGTTGGAAACAGACTATATGAGTGTAGTCAAGGCTTACCGAGATGTTGGGGAAGAGCTTGTAGACGAAGCGACAGACCTCAATAAAAAGCTGGACACGCTTGCCAAGAATTCCAAAGTTGATTCAGTAGCGGGACTTAAACTTAAACGCTTCGCCCAGCTTCCTCTAGTCACAAAATCGAGCTATAGTAACATGTTTGACGATGAAGATCGTCATTTTGGGCAGGCGGTAAGTTTGCTGAAGGGAAAGCTACCTTACCAATATTGGCTTAACCGCCCAAGTATAGACAGCTTCCGTGTACTTTTCCTCACGGACTCCCTGCCCGCCCCTGATACCTTGCGTGCCATGGGCCTCACTATGGTTAATGCTTTCCTCCAAAGAGACGGTACGGGGAAATTCCGCATTTTCAACCGATTGGATAAAATGGCGCGTACCCTCGATGCTTGGCAAAATAGACACGATTCTATCGAATTGGTCTTACAACGTCCTTCTTTGGACAGAACCTACATAATAAGCAAGGCGAGCGATTTATCTACTCAGATTTCCACCTCCGATAATTTTTGGGATGACAATCTGCCCAATGATGAAAGACGGACTAATTCCTTTGAGTACCTGAGAAGACTTTCTGCATCTTATCCGAGTAAAGGAACGGCAGTACGCCGTACCGCCCGCTACGCCATTCAGTTGGCCTACCTGCAAAGAGTAGATAGTACTTATCGAGACTATATTAATAAGTTGGAAATAACCCATGACTCCTTAAAGGACCCAATCAATCTATCTGTACTTCCCCTCCCTTCTCACCTTGATCGCCTTGTAACGCTCCGTCAGCAGTTTGAAAAACTCGAAAAGACTTACGCTACTTTCAAGAGTCGTTCCGCCGCTAAGGCATTGAAGAGCTATCAAAACACCCAGAACTACGAGCAACTCTTATCGATAGGTGCCGAATTGTTGTACTTTCTCAGCTCACCTAAACAAGGCGCTTTCGCCAAAGCTAAGGATATGGCCAGTAACCTGATCGAACCAGAAACTCGTCAGGTATTCCAGGGCTTATTGTACCAACGGATTGCTCAGCAACCCGCTTTTGGGGCAACCCTTTCTCCGCGAGGGCTAGCAGACTTAGGAACTGACTTTAGTATCGCCCTGGGCCAGCTTTATGCACCTACTACTCAGGATTCCGTAACCACTAAATTAGGCCGCTATCTCAATTTCCTGACTACGGTCATGAACGATGTGTTGGAAACACCCCTGCTAAATAGCCCCAAAGGATTACAGCCGCTTACCAGTCGCCCTGGCTTGAAGAAAGTTCCTGACATCAACCGGCGGATTAACGATTTATACGGCCTTACCTCGACCGGAAAATACCGACAGGCCGTTGTGCCATTGCTTGACTTGGTGGAACTCTTTAACGTTATTCCCGATAGTACAAAAAAACTCAAAAAACTAACTGAAAAGGTTGAAGCTCAGGAGCAGGTAGTGGCGGCTTTCGGCATACCAGAACCCGTTACCGAAGAGCAAAAGCAGGAGAAAGAACAAGCGAAGGAAAAACTAAACCTGTTACAGATTAAAAAGAACCGGGTTTCCGGCGCTGCTCTCCGCAAATTTCGTCGCTATGCTGGCTTTGGTGCTGCCCTGGCTGCGGCGGAGCGACCATCAGACATCAGTGCAGTTTTAGACGCCGCCGCCCTGCCAGCGGGTAGCTCGCGCAACAAACGCCTCTATCGCTTCAATGTCGATCTGAATGCCTACTTCGGCGGTGCTTACGGTAGAGAGTCCCTGATTAACACCCCAGATTCGATCAGTAGTCGTGCCAATACTTTTGGTATGTTCGTGCCGGTCGGTGCATCCGTTACCTGGAAGCTGTCACAAAGGAAAGAGTGGTCGGTTACTCTCTTTTTTCCTATCCTTGATTTGGGGGCCATCACCGCCTATCGCACCGGTAAGGATGCCAGTACGGTGCCTAAAGTGAATTTTCAGAACGTACTTGCTCCTGGTGCTCATTTCCTGCTGAACATCCCGCGTTCGCCCTTCTTCATCGGAGCCGGCATTCAGTATGGGCCCAATGAGCGGACCATTGGTGAGCAAGATTATTCCGCCTATCGCGTCCTCGGCACCTTTGGCATTGATGTGCCGATTCTTAACTTCTCTCGTAGCGAGAATTAAAGCTCTTTGGGCGCGTACATAGGTTTTCGACGTAAGCCTCGCCCAGCGCAATTAAAGCCCCACTACGCAGTAATTTTCAAGGATTTTCTCGCCCTACTTAAACAAGCCCCGCTCCCGCAACTCCGTCAAATATTCCTTAACGAAAGCGGCCATTTCACCATAAGCGATCTTGCCGTTACCATCACGTACCGTGACCGATTTGCCACGGGTAAAGCCCTTTTGGCGAGCTACATCATACAGGCAAATCCTCATGGTTCCTTTGTTCATTCCGGATATCGAGTAACAGTAGGGTAGGGCGTTCTTTTGGCATTCAGCCTTTTGTCTTCGTCCGACGTTGCTTTAAGTATAATGCGCCCCCGGATATCCGATTGGTGAAATGCCTTAGTCAGCAAGTCAAGGCTCACCTCCCGCTGCAGGGTATTGCGCACGAAACCGCCCATTTCCCGGCTCATAGCTTCGTTGTATTCTGTGGGAGATTTTTTGTTGTAGTACAAGGCAAAGGCCATGGGCACCTGCTCCCCCTCACTCATAAATGGCTGCAGGAGGGACGCTCTGGACAGTAGCCAACGGTTTCCTTTCCCCTTGCTCTTTTCATCCTTTTCCGCTGCACCTGCGACCGCGCCCACTCCTTCTTCCTCATGCCTTGCGGGAAACTCCACCATATCAAGAAAGGTCAGCACATCTTCCACGATGCCGTTTTCTTCGATGCGCAGCAGTCGTTCTTCCGCCAGGTTAGCGATGGCCTTATCCTGATAGACCCGATACCGACGGTGCAGGTTGACCAACCTGCTGGTATGCTCGCGGCTGAGGTGCAGCGCATCCATGTCCTACAAGGCTTCGGAGATGCGGTTCTCCCTAATTTTTTCGCGGATGGTGTTGTACATGGGGGGGGTAAGATACGGAATCGGTTATTTCCTAAAAAATACTCTCCCCCACCTCGGTGGTAAACTGCTCCAGAAACGCCATCCCATGATGCGAATTCCCTTTGTAGTTAAGGGGCGGACTCCAAACAGTAATGCAATAATCCCCTGGCAACAAGGCCACGATTCCGCCCCCTACCCCACTCTTACCGGGCAATCCGACACGGAAGGAAAATTCTCCGGCTTCGTCGTAAAAGCCGCAAAGCTGCATGATCGCATTAAGTCGTTTTGTCATACTACTGGATACAATGCGCTCACCAGAAATAGGGGATATGCCTTTATTGGCCAGGAAAAGAAAACTACGGGACAGCTGGCCGCAGCACATTTCCAGGGAACAGAGATGGCAGTAAAAGTCAAGAATGTCGTCCGATGCATTGTTGATGTTGCCAAAGGAGCGCATGTATTCCAGCAACGCCCGGTTCCGCGAAGCGTTTTCCAGTTCTGATTGGGCTACCGCTAAATTGTAACCGATACTGGCATCGGCCGAAAGCGCGCGCACAAAGTCCAATAACTCCGCCTTTGGGTCTTCCAAGTAATCCAGTAGAACATCACAGATCACCAGCGCGCCTGCATTGATCATCGGGTTTCGGGGAATTCCTTCATCTGCCTCCAGCTGGATCAGGGAATTGAATGCCGTTCCGGAGGGCTCCACCCCTACCCTTTTCCAAAGGTTGTGGTTCAGCCGTTGATAGGCCATCGTCAGGGTAAAGACCTTGGCGATGGATTGGATACTGAATGGCTCCTTTGCATCCCCAAAAGCGTACTCCCGCCCATCTACAGTAGTAGCTTGCACGCCGAACTTGCTGTGGCCCACCTTACCTAATTCGGGAATGTAGTCGGCTACTTTGCCGGTGTTCTTGGCGGGTAGGTTGTCGTGTATTTTGGCGAATAGTTGGTTGATGTGCATTAGAGAGGGGTTTGAGCGACTAAGGTATTGTTTTAGTCGCTGAAGCCAACACAATACTATCAAATGGTACTATCGTGCCCTGTAAACCACCGTATATCGCTACTTCTCCCGTGTTTCGGATCGCTGGCGAGATCATTTTATTGATCGGTCAAATACAAGGTTATCAACTACTTACGGAAAATCTTCGGCTAAGACGACAAAACAAGATCAAAACGATCATGTCGAGCCTTGCCATTGAGGGCAACACGCTGTCCGAAGATCAGATTTCCGACATCATTGACGGGAAGGCGGCCATGGGACCTCCACGGGAGATTCTTGAGGTTAAAAATGCCCTTTCGGTGTATGACATCATTGATCAACTCAAGCCCAAGAAGGAGGACGACCTGCTGAGGAGTCACGAAATATTAATGCGAGGGCTGATCGACAATGCGGGTAAATACCGGCGAAGTGTTGTGGGCGTTGTTGATGGTCAAAAGGTAATTCATATTGCTCCTCCATTCAGTATGGTACCGAAGCTCATGGGTGACCTAGCCAGCAGGCTTATTACCAAGTTTTGGCCGACAGTCAATCCTTAGGTAATTCAGATCCTTTCATTCACTTTATGCTGGACGCGCTAAAAACTGCCCTGGAGTACGAAGCGGGCCGCATGAATGTTCGTCAGGACTTTGAAAGCAGGATACTGTCTTTCAAAGCGCATATTCATCAAGCACAATTTAGCCGCAAGGACTACCAGTTGTTCCACAAAACACTGTCGACGGCCTCCGCCAGCCGGGATCTGAAGCGAGCGGTGGTAGAGAATATACTTCTTAAAAAGGGCGAGCAACGTAATACTAAATACACTTTTCGCTGATGAGCAGCGTCAAATTAGATCGGGTGATTAGATCATATGATCTAATCACCCGACGGATCAGTGCTTCATCGAATAGGTGAGGCAAAGCAAAAAGGCTTAGGCCTTTTCCTCCACCGTAATCTTCAAATTTAGCTCCTTACACTGCGTCTCATCAATGCTCGCCGGAGCATCAATCATGACGTCGCGCCCCTGGTTGTTCTTAGGGAAGGCGATGAAGTCGCGGATGGAGGACTGGCCGTTCATGACGGCACAAAGGCGGTCGAAACCGAAGGCGATGCCCGCGTGGGGCGGCGCACCGAATTCGAAGGCGCCCATCAGGAAGCCGAACTGCTCCTCCGCCTCTTCGGGCGTGAAGCCCAACAGCTTGAAGTTACGTTCTTGCAAGGCCCGGTCGTAGATCCGAACAGAACCACCACCGATTTCCGCGCCGTTGATGACGAGGTCATAGGCATCGGCCTTGAGGGATTTCATCGTTTCGTGGTCGCCCGTAAGCATCCGCTCTATTTCTTCGCGTTTTGGGCTGGTGAACGGGTGGTGCATGGCGTGGAAACGCTCGCTGTCCTCGTCCCATTCCAGCAACGGGAAATCAACTACCCACAGGGGCTTGAAGGCACCCGCTGGCATCATGTCATACTCGTTGGCTACGTGGAGGCGTAGGTTACCAATTTGGCCACGGCTCTTTTCGTCTTCTCCGGAGATGACGAGCAGGAGGTCACCAGGCTTGGCACCACACTTCTCTGCCCAGGCAGCCAGGGCGTCCTGGTCGAAGAATTTGTCTACGCTTGACTTGAACGTTCCGTCCTCGGTGCACTTCACGTAGACCAGGCCTTTCGCACCGATTTGTGGGCGTTTCACCCAGTTGATCAGCTTGTCAAGATGCTTACGGCTGAGCTCAGCTTTACCAGGCACGCAAATGGCCACTACCAGTTCAGCGCTATCGAATACACTGAAGCCTTTGTTTTGGGCTACATCGTTGAGTTCTACCAGTTCCATGCCGACCCGCAGGTCTGGCTTATCGGAGCCGTAGAGACGGATAGCGTCGTCATATTTCATCCGAGGGAAGTCGCTGAGTTCAACGCCTTTGAGTTCCTGGAAGACGTGCTTCGTCAATCCTTCGAAGGTATTCAGTACCTGTTCCTGGGTAACGAAGGCCATTTCGCAGTCAATCTGTGTAAATTCAGGTTGGCGGTCGGCGCGGAGGTCTTCATCGCGGAAACACTTCACGATCTGGAAGTAGCGGTCATAGCCGGCTACCATCAGCAGCTGCTTGAAGGTTTGCGGGCTCTGCGGCAGGGCGTAGAACTGACCTTCGTTGAGGCGGCTTGGCACCACAAAGTCGCGTGCACCTTCCGGTGTCGACTTGATCAGGAACGGTGTTTCGATCTCCACGAAGTCTTTCCCACCGAGGTAGGCACGAACGGCCAGGGCCAGTTTGCTGCGGAACATGATGTTCTGCTGCAGCGGGCCACGACGAAGGTCGAGGTAACGGTACTGCATCCGCAGCTCGTCGCCTCCATCGGAGTCGTCTTCGATGGTAAAGGGCGGCGTTTTGGCGCTGTTAAGAATGATCAGTTCGTTAGCGATGATCTCTACGTCACCCGTAGCTCGCTTAGCGTTTTTATTGGTCCGTTCGCGAACGGTGCCGTTTACCTGGATCACCCACTCACGGCCTAACTTTCGGGCCTGTTCCGCCAACTCGGCGTTATCGTCCTGGTCAAAGACTACCTGGGTGATGCCGTAGCGGTCACGGAGGTCGACGAAGGTCAGTCCGCCGAAGTCTCGGCCGATCTGAACCCAGCCACTCAGGCTTACTTGTTTACCGGCGTCGGAAAGGCGGAGTTCACCGCAATTATGGGTACGAAACATGGGGGTAATTTTAACGGGGAGCAAAGATAGTCAAAGTTGTAAAGTTTGCTACGCTCAAGTTGCAGGGACTCGCTGCGCTCGTGTTGCAGAAGTTCGCTACGCTCACGTTGCAGGGGTTGCAGTCGTTACAGGGTTGATTGAGGGACTGCAACCGGAGCGTAAGCGACCCTGCAAGCCCTCCAACCGGAGTGTAAGCGACTCTGCAACTTGCATCCTGTAACTTGGAACCAGTAACTTGCACCTATCGAATTTCAAGAATCCAACCTCATTTTCCGTTTCCCCGACGATTGGGTCGTACGGAAATACGACGATACCGTGGCGTATCAGAGCCTCAGCGGACACGGGCTGAAGGGCGTAGATTTTATTGGCCTTTCTCCGGACGGGAAGCTGTGGCTCATCGAAGTAAAGAATTACCGCCCGCGCATCAGTGACCGCAATGGGAAGGAGTACCGGGCCAAAAGGAAGCCTCCCGAAGTGCTGGTGGAGCACGTGGCTACGAAATTCTTCGATAGCCAGCGGCTCATCCGCATTGTAGATACGTACTTGAAGCGACACTGGTGGCGACGGCTCCAACTTTGGTGGATGGAGCGACGGCTCTACCCGCCGGTTACCTCCAATTATTGGTTCTGGGCCGAAGCCCGGCGACGGGGCGAACGGAACAATAATACGGTATTCGTTCTCTGGATGGAGACCCCGGAACGCAAGACCGGATACGACGATGCCATCGAAAAGTTGCTATTGGAGCGTATGCCCACCGGCGAAGAGGTGATCGTTGCGGAAGCTTCTCGGGAACATGGCTTGCCGTTTGGGGTGAGGGAGTAAGGGGTACTTTTTTCCTTTCCTCCTTATCTTCCTTTAATCAGGGCGCGGCCAACGGAGTTGGCGTTTATGCCGAGCATAGCTGAGGTGCAGGTGCAAGGAAACGGTAAAAGAGCACAGACCGGACGCTCAAAGGACTATTTTCTCAAAACTGAATACTATCTTTCCCACATGAGCAAACCCTACGAACTCGACGACCTCGATCGTAAAATCCTAGCCCTCCTGATGGAGAATGCCAAACGTCCTTATACGGAACTGGCCACAAAGCTGTTCGTTTCCGGAGGTACCATTCACGTCCGGATGAATAAGCTCATTGCTGCTGGTATCGTTACCGGGCAAACGCTGGAGGTGGACCATACCAAGTTAGGCTACGACATCACAGCCTTCCTCGGCGTTTTCCTTAAAAGCAGTGGAGAATACAAGCCGGCCACGGCCTACTTAAGGGGGATTCAGGAGATTGTCTCTGCGCACTACCTGACCGGGGGCTACAGTATTTTCCTTAGGATCGTTTGCCGGGACACCGATCACCTACGTGATGTACTGGCCCGGATCCAGGCCTATAACGGTATTCAGCGGACAGAGACCTTCATCTCCCTTGAAGAAAGCATCAACCGGCCCATCCAGGTATTGTCGGCCGATGAGATGAAGGAACTCTTGGACTAGTGGTCTGTCAATATTCTCACTAAGGTTAACTCCACGTTTCTCCTCTCCGCTCTCCTCTCCGCGCGAGAACATTTTCAACTCTCGCGCGGAGAGAAAGGAGATGTTTGGTTGAAAACTCACCAACGTCTAATTGGCAATAATTAGCTTGCCCGAGCACTAGCAGCCTGTCGGAGAGAACGCTCATCGTCCCAAAGCGGCCCTTTTTGCGGTAGATTTCCCAGCGAATTCAGTCACTTAACCCGTTAAACTCCC
>JBLHRW010000178.1:0-9584 GCA_047626445.1 Neolewinella sp. | reverse complement strand
GTTCTCACCGCGCTTAAAAATCCTTTGCATAGCCTCAGTTACGGAAATTATTTTTAGGTGCAGTGAGGGCAAAATAAGACGGTCAAAAGGCGTAAGTTACTTGTACGGCGTCCCTATGGATGAATTTCAGGAAGTCGCCAAGGAACCACACTGAAAGTGCTTCGCCAAATAGCGACGCAATGGCTTGACCGATCATTTCCATCATATCACAAAGATATTCGACAACCCGACAACCCGACAACCTGACAACCTGACGAAAAAAAGGCAGCCAGGATTTTCCCAGCCGCCAACACACTCACTAATACACACACTATTATCTTAGAATCTTACGCAGGTTCTTCCACGCGCTCGTTCTTTCGTGCTTTACGGAATACGACCACGTCGTCGAAGACATCCAGTACCAGCTGACTGCCGGGTACGATGGTGCCCTCCAGCATTTCCCTGGACAACTGCCTAAGGACTCGCTTTTTGATCACCCGCTTCAAAGGGCGGGCACCAAACTCGGGGCTGTAGCCTTCGGCTGCTAACCAGTCCATGGCCTCGGGTGCTACGGTCATTACAATGTCCTGCTCGGATAATTGTTCTGTAACCTGACGTAATTGTAGCTCCACAATCTCCCGGATGTTGCTCCGGGTGAGGGGGCGGAACATGACTACGTCATCAATTCGGTTGAGGAATTCTGGCCGTACTGTTTTCTTAAGTACGTCGAAAAGCTGCTCTTTGGTTTCCTCCACGATCGCATCTTCGTTATTTCGGTCGATCTTACTGAAGTTTTCCCTGATCAAATCAGCGCCGATGTTGGACGTCATGATCACGATCGTATTCTTGAAGTTCGCCACCCGGCCTTTATTATCCGTCAAGCGACCATCGTCGAGGACTTGCAATAAAGTGTTGAAGACGTCTGGGTGGGCTTTCTCGATCTCGTCGAGTAGGACCACGGAGTAAGGCTTCCGTCTGACCGCCTCGGTCAGTTGCCCACCTTCGTCGTAGCCGACGTAGCCGGGAGGCGCGCCCACGAGCCTGCTCACCGAGTGGCGTTCCTGGTACTCGCTCATGTCGATGCGCGTCATCATGTCGGCATCGTTGAACAGGTATTCTGCGAGTGCTTTGGCCAGCTCGGTTTTACCGACGCCGGTCGTGCCCAGAAAGAGGAAGCTACCGATGGGGCGGTCCTGGCTACTCAGCCCGGTCCGGCTCAGGCGGATGGCATCGGCTACCGCCTCTACAGCTTCTTCCTGGCCGACGACCTGCTTGTGCAGTTCCTCTTCCAGCTTCAGCAGCTTCTCCCGATCACTCTGGAGCATTCGGGTAACGGGGATGCCCGTCCACCGGGCGACGATCTCAGCGATGTCTTCGGCGTCAACTTCTTCCTTGACCAACATCTTATTATCGGTCTGCATTACTGTCAACCGCTCGTTGAAATCAGCCAGCTCTTGCTCCACCTCGGGAATGAGGCCGTAGCGAATTTCTGCTACCCGGCTGAAATCCCCGCTGCGTTCAGATTGCTTGGCGTCAGTTTTCAGCTGCTCGATGCGCTCCTTGGCCTGTTGAATGCCGAGGACCACTTCGCGTTCGCTCTCCCACTGTGCCCGGAAGGCATTCCGGCGCTCTTCGAGATTAGCGATGTCCGCACCGATCCGTTCCAGTTTAGTGGTGTCATTTTCGCGTTTTACGGCTTCTCGCTCGATCTCCAGCTGGCGGATCTTGCGCTCGACTTCGTCGAGCTCCGCTGGCATGGAGTTCATTTCCAGGCGGAGCCTGGCGGCGGCTTCGTCGATTAGGTCAATGGCCTTATCCGGTAAGAAACGATCGGTGATGTAGCGCTCAGACAGCTGAACGGCAGCGACTACCGCCTCATCAAGAATATTGATCTTGTGGTGTGTCTCGTAGCGTTCCTTTAGGCCACGCAGGATAGAGATGGCGTCTTCCTCGTTTGGCTCGTTGACTCTTACTTGCTGGAAACGACGTTCCAGGGCCTTGTCCGTTTCGAAGTACTTCTGGTATTCTGCCAGGGTCGTAGCACCGATGGCCCGCAGCTCTCCGCGTGCCAGTGCAGGCTTGAGGATGTTGGCGGCGTCCATCGCACCGGCACCTTTGCCAGCACCTACGAGGGTGTGGATCTCGTCGATGAAGAGGAAGATCTGTCCGTCGGCCTGGGTCACTTCGTTGATGACAGCTTTGAGGCGTTCTTCGAACTCTCCCTGGTATTTCGCACCGGCGATCAGGGCGCCCATATCCAGCGAGTAAATGTCTTTTTCCCGTAGGTCTTCCGGAACGTCTCCATTTACGATGCGGTGGGCGAGGCCCTCCACGATGGCCGTTTTACCCACACCGGGCTCGCCGATGAGGATCGGGTTGTTTTTGCTGCGGCGGGCCAGAATGTGTAGTACCCGACGAATTTCCTCATCTCGACCGATCACCGGATCGAGCTTACCCTTACGGGCTTGTTCATTGAGGTTGATCGCGTACTTTTTTAGCGAATTATACTGGTTTTCCGCAGAGTTGGAAGTTACCTTCTTACCCTGGCGCAGCTCTTCGATAGATTTTTTGAGCACCTTGTCGTTCACGCCGGCGTCGCGCAAGACTTGAGGGACCACATCATTGATTTTCAGCGCACTAAGTAAGAGGTGCTCCAGGGAGACGTATTCGTCGCCCATGTCTTTAGCAATCACGCTGGCGTGCTGTACCATTTCGCCAGCTGGCCGGCTCAGGTTCTGTTGCCCACCGGTTACTTTTGGGTAGCCGGCAACGATGCTCTCAATGGCCTGCTTTACAGCGTTGAGATTAGCCCCCATTTTTTTAAAAAGAAAAGGGGTGACGTTTTCATCAATCTCAAAAATCGCCTTCAACAGGTGGCCGGGCTCAATGCTCTGCTGGCCGTTCCCGAGGGCAATTTCCCCGGCACGCTGCATCGCCTCCTGGCTCTTGATGGTGAAGTTGTTGAAATTCATACTTTATTATTTATCGTCGTTGTTGCGGGTGGTTTAAGTTCGAAGAATAACCCATCTGCAGCAATGGCGATGTGATGTATTTTGCTCCGCTTCGAGGCGGGGATGCTTAATCGTTGCCGGCATATACTTAACGGCTCATTCGAGGAGCTTGGTTTGTGGCGGCGGTAACATTGAGGTAGCAAAGTAGATGCCCAGTGGATGTATCGGTAATTTCGTCAGGGGTTTTGGGCTGGGCCTGACTTTTTTTCAGGCGGGGGCGCGGGTGCAGGGGAGGTTTTGAGAAGCTGTGAGCCGATTAATTAGGCTAATCGGCTCAAAATCGTTAAATTTGAGCCGATTAGCAAACCTAAATGGCTCATGTACAACTGGGAAAACCAAGATTGGCCGGACTTTCAATATCAGTTGGAGTCTCTTTCAGAACCTCTGAAGAACCTCAGCGATGTCTTGCAACCTTTATTGGATAAAGTCCGGAGTTTGCCAGAAGACGACCGTCGCCACTATTTTATTGAGGTACTGGTTGCAGAAGCGCAAAAAACATCCAAAATAGAAGGAGAGTTTGTAAGTCGAGAGGATCTTCGTTCTTCGATTCTGAACCATTTATATCTCGGAAACTATCAGAGAAATGTTCGTGATCTGCGGGCGGTTGGTATTGGCAAATTATTGTCAACGGTAGCTTCAAACTTTTCTAACAACATCACCGAAACTACACTCAAATACTGGCACCAAATTTTGTTTAACAGACTGCCTTCTCTGGATATCATTGGGGACTACCGCGTCAGCAAAGAACCAATGCAGATCGTTAGTGGACCTGATTATGATCTAACCATTCATTATGAGGCTCCTCCTTCCGTCAGGGTACCAGAAGAAATGACTAACCTGGTGGCATCGTTAGCCCGGCCTCAACACCCGGATCGGTTACTAGATTTCGTTCTGAGAGCAGGAGTTTCTCATGTTCATTTCGAAAGCATCCACCCATTCCAGGATGGCAACGGTCGTATCGGCCGGGCGATGATTGATCATTTGATATCACAAGGTATAGGTTTCGTCATTCCGTTTAGTATCTCCCAAGTGTTTGCGGACAACCAAAAAGAATACTACGCTCAGTTAAATGCCGCCTCGCGGACGCTTGATTTGGGGAAGTGGCTAACATATTTCGTGGAATCTGTGATAGCAGCCGTCACCAATGCAAACGAACAGATTAGTTTTCTACTTGCCAAAACAGTGTTCTTTGATCGGTTTGAAGACCAGTTGAACGATCGGCAAACAAAGCTCATCCGAAGACTATTTGATGCTGGGCCGGAAGGTTTTCAAGGAGGGCTGTCCGCCAAAAACTATGAACGTTTAACCCGTGCGTCAAAGGCTACCGCTACACGTGAACTCACAGAGCTCACGCAAATAGGTGCCCTAATCCGCATAGGTGCCGGCCGAGGAACGCGGTATGAGTTGAGGTTGGACGATTAGGAATTCTTTGAATTTAACCAACCCAAAGCGCCAAAAGAGGATGAAAAGTTGTTGAACATTTGCGAAACCAATCGGTTACGCATATGTTTGTAACCAATCAGTTACAAATCAACGTGAGACGAGACGTATTCCAAGCAATTTCAGACCCAATAAGGCGGGACATCATCGATATGCTTACCAAAGAAGTTCTGACGGTAAATGAAGTAGCCGATAAATTCGACATCAGTCGACCTGCGGTTTCAAAACACCTCAAAATTCTTGATGAGTGTGGATTGTTGACGATCAACAAGAAAGGACGGGAACGCTACTGCGCGGTGGATCCGGAAAGTCTTATTCCGGCCTTCCTGTGGATAGAGCAATACCACCAGCAATGGAGAGCAAGAATTGATGCTTTTGCTGACTTCGTCAATGAATCAACAACTAAAAGCGAAAGCAATGACCAATCAGAATAATGCCACTGGCAGAACCCTTACCATCGAGAAAACCTTTGCTGTTGCCCGGGTAAAAGTCTGGGAGGCGTGGACAAGACCAGAAAACATTGCCAAGTGGTGGGGGCCAAAAGGAATGGACGTTGATATAGTGGAACATGACTTTAAAGTGGGCGGCAAATGGAAGTACACCATGCAAATGCCCAACGGAAACGAATTTGCTTCGGAGGGGACTTTCCTGGAGATCATCGAAGGGGAGAAAATCGTTACCTCCGCTGATTTTAAACCTATGACCGAGGGTGTTGAACTACACGTTCTTTTTGCGGGGGATGACCAACAGACCCAATTCACCTTTAAGGTTGTCCATCCTACTGAAGACTACCGTAAGCAACAGGAAGAAATGGGCATTTACAATGGTTGGGGTTCTGCGTTTAAGCGGTTGGAGGAATTTTTGGGCTAACGGTGGGCTCATGTTCCTGAGTTCATTCGTGACCAGAAACGGGAGATCGAAGCTACCGAATTCGATAAACGCCCACTTCCCCATCATTAGAAACCACCATAATTCGCTCTTCATCCAAAATTACTATCTGCCGCGCATCTGTTCGGGAAAGAAGGCCGCTAGCTGAAGGAGAGCTCGGCCTGAAGGAGCCATCTCCGTATCCTAGCAACACCAGGCCCAGTCCGGCATCCGCCCGTGGCGTCTCAACTTCCGACTGGTACAGGTTGCCTGCCAGTATGATGTCCATAAGTCCATCGCCATTCACGTCTTTGCACACGGAGGTACGGACGGGACTGAACTGTGCTTCAGCTGGTAATCCTAAAAAGCGAATCTTTCCGTCTTCGTTGATTCCAACTATACTGCTGAAGCTAGCGACGGATAATTGTAATGATTTATCGAGCGCCAACGGATCAAAAACCTCTGCCAACGTCGCGCCAGCAAAAGCGTCGTAAGAAGGGAATGATTCTTTGAGCCCGGGAATCTGCTGCGCTGAGCAGGAGCGACCACGCAGTGGAAATTGCTTGCCGTCGTTGTAGTAACTCAATACAATGTCCCGCCGGCCGTTACCATCGAAGTCGTCGTAGAAGACTTCGAAAGGTTCAGCAGGGATAGCCTTGTATTTATAGTTTCTACCCAGGTTACCAAAGACAAAGTCATCGTCTCCATCTCCATCTAAGTCAGTTTTGGAGAGGCTGAACCACCATCCCGTGGTTGGTTCGCCGAGGAAGAAGGTTTCGTCTTGGCGTTCAAACCGGTTGCCTTTGTTCATGAGTTTTGTGATTGGCATCCATTCACCAACAACTAAGAGGTCTGGTTTACCATCAGCGTCGAGGTCGGACCATTCGGCGGCGGTGACGAGGCCAAAATTAATCAGGAAGGGCGCGAGTTCGGCGGTAACGTCGGTGAACTTTCCTCCATCGTTGCGCAGCAGGTAACTATCGGCTGGAGCGGGGTAGTCCTGTGGTCTCAGGCGACCACCGACAAACAGATCGAGGTCGCCGTCGCCGTCAAAATCAGCCGGCGCTACGCAGCCGCCGCTGGCAGTGAGGGCTGGCAGGCTGCCGGCGGGCGCGGCGGTGAAGTTGCCCGCGCCGTCGTTCAGGTACAGCCGGTCTTGGTAGAAGGGGCTGTCCGCCTCCCATTCATTGCCACCGCTTACAACGTAGAGGTCCGGATCACCGTCGCCATCAGCATCGAAGAAGCTGGCAGCCACGTCTTCGAGGAGAGAGGCCGCGCGGAAGGTTTCAATTGATGTGGCACTGTAGAGACAGGGCATGCCCTGTCTGTACGTGCCAGGCATGCCCTGTCTGTACGTGCCAGGCATGCCCTGTCTGTACGTGCCAGGCATGCCCTGTCTGTACGTGCCAGGCATGCCCTGTCTGAATGTGGTGTCAGGAATCCGCAAGTACAATTCCCCCGCCTGCCCGGAAGCCCCACCGAGGTAAAGGTCGTCCAGTCCATCGCCATTCAAATCAGCGACCGCTACGCCCGGCCCGTTCTGAGATTGTTTGTGCGGAAGCAGCACTTGCGTGCGGTAGTCGTCGAATACGTTTTCTCGGTGGCGGTAGGGTAGGGCTACTTCGTCGGTGATGTCTTTGAAAAGAGTATGCATGTCTTCATAATACTCGTTAATTGGTCGCTTGTGAGAATGTAAGCCCCGAGTTCGATAGGGATCTGCTTGTACGGATTTAACGATGTTTAGCAGTTGGTTGGAGCGGACGTCTTTGTGAGTCTCCCTGCTTCCGTCCGGCCATTGCACTTCAACCTTCATTGCACCTGCGGCCTCGCCCACACCAAAATGCAGGATGTTCTCACTCGTAGAGTACATCCCCCGCACATTAGTAGTCTCAATGAACTGCTGTTTCCCATCCACCGTCAGTGTAACCTTCGCTCCAAAAGTGGACTTATGCTCCGGGTCTTCCAGCTTAACCCGCAGGTAATTGCCCTCTGTTCTCTGGTTATGGTAGATGGAAGCGGGGGCGTTGATGTTGTTGACCACCAAATCCAGCCGCCCGTCATTATCCAGGTCGGCATACGCCGCGCCGTTGGAGAACCCAGGGTTGTCGAGCCCCCAATTTTCTGCCCGTGGCTCGAACCGGTAGTCTCCCATATTTTCAAAAACATAGTTGCTCAGTGGTTGAGAGGGGATGAGATTGAGCGCCTCCTTCAGGTCGATGACGTCATAGATCGTTACGTCGGCATCATCCGGGTTGGCCATGATGTAAGCGTTGATCTTTTGGGTGACGTAAATGCCAAATTTTTTGGCCGCGTCGGTATTCCGGATGTCGCGGAGAAGGCCATTGGTTACGTAGAGGTCCTGCCGGCCGTCGTTGTTGAAGTCGGCAAACAGGTTGGCCCAGCTCCAATCTGTGGCCGCTACGCCGGAGAGTTGGGCGATCTCAGAGAACTGGCCCCGTCCCCGGTTGAGTTGTAGCGCGTTAAACATGTATTGGTAGTGGCCACCGTCGTTGACCACCTTGTCGAACGAAGCGGGGTTCATGCCGCTCATATTGGCCTTGAGGCGGTAGTTGTCTTCGGCAACCATATCTAAGGTCATCAGATCGAGCAGGCCATCTTGGTTGATGTCGGCAGCATCGACGCCCATGCTGAAGTAGGAGATGTGGCCGGTGCGGGCTTCGAGCTCATTTTTAAATTTTCCACGGCCTTGGTTGATGAACAGTCGGTCGGGCGCGTCGTAGTCGTGGGTGACGTAGAGATCGGTCTTACCATCGCCATTGAAATCTCCGGCGACGGCGGAGTTGGGAAAGCCTACATCGGCCAGGCCAGAATCGGTTCCTGTATCGGTGAAACGGGGCGTTCCGTCGGCGTCGTTGCCGTCGTTGCGGTAGAGTTTACTGCGGTATTTCGGCAGGGTAAGGTCGGTACCGAGCAGGGGGGAGTAATTGCCAGTGTTTGGCGGTTGGTTCAGCACGTAAAGGTCCAGGTCGCCGTCCTCGTCATAGTCGAAAAAGATGGCGTGGCGGCTGCGGCCTTCGTCGGCTATGCCACAAGGTTTAGCTGTTTCGGTAAAGGTTCCGTTGCCGGTATTGAGGTAGAGCAGGTTGGCGCGGCGGGCGGGCTCGTCGTCGTACAGCTCCCGGGTGACGTAAATGTCGGGCCAGCCGTCGTGGTTTACGTCGGCTACGATGACACCCGATGACCATCCGTCATCTTTCAGGATTCCAGCTTTCTGCTGGAGGGAGAATTTCATTTCCCCCTCGTTGAAATAGAGTTGATCACTGACCAGGTTGCCAGCAAAAAAAATGTCCTGTAACCCGTCCTTATTGAAATCGCCGATGCCTACCCCGGCTCCTCCGTAGTAGTTGGAATATATAAGGATGTTGTGTTCGGGCGTGTCTTTAAGGTTGTTACTGAATTGGATGCCCGTCTGCTTGTGGCTTAGTTCGGTAAATCCGGGCTGTGCTGCTATCGGCTGCATGAATGAATATATCAAAACAACACATAGGTATAAGTAAGTACAGTTGTAGGGGTATATCATTTGGGAAAAACGATAAGGATGGAGATTAAGTTGGTGCGTTTGGTGGAATTGTGCGAAATTATGCTACTTTTGGAAGAGATGAGTTGCGTGCATTTACAATGTCTCACTCCTTAAAGAGCTTAATTTAATTGATTACACATTCACAAAAAAAACAATATGTTAAAACGATTATTACTCACTTTGAGTACGGTCATGTTATTGACGGTATTCGCTGCTGCCCAGACCGTGAGGGTCACTGGCAGCGTTAAAGATGCTTCCGACGGGACCGGCCTACCGGGTGTTACTATCCTGGAAGAGGGGACTACCAATGGCGCAATTTCGGACATTGATGGCAATTATTACCTCACGGTTAACCAAGGAGCTACCCTCCAGTTTAGCTACATTGGCTATACCAAGCAGTTGATTCCGGTTAATAACCGTTCTTCCATCGATGTGATGTTGGATGGAGAAAGTAGTATTCTCAACGAAGTTGTCGTTACGGCCTTTGGCATGGAACGCCAAAAGAAGGCCTTAGGCTATGCGGTAACTGAAATTGATGGTTCTGATCTGGTTACGGCCAAGGAAGTCAGTGTGGCGGCACAGCTAGCGGGCAAAGTGCCAGGACTTGACATTACGCGCCCAACGACGGGACCTGCCGGCTCTACCAACATCATCATCCGTGGTCTTGGTTCTCTGAGTGGAGATAACCGGGCGCTGATTGTTGTCGATGGTGTTCCGATCAATAACTCCAACGTCAACTCCGCCGG
>JBLHRW010000177.1:0-9633 GCA_047626445.1 Neolewinella sp. | reverse complement strand
GATGAACATGCGGTGGTCGAAGCACCTCACCGACATCGACCCCAACAATACCATTAATACCTCCTTTAAAGGAAGGAGCGTCAGTGTACGCGCCATCTTCACCCTCGGCAAGGGAGAAGACATTCCTAAACCTCCAACCGAAGAAAAACGATGATCCGTAGTACCCTCGCCCTGCTTCTTGCCCTTATTTTTTGCACCTGCGCACCGTCGCCCAAAACAGAAGGAGCACCAGAACCGGCGCCAACCGCTACCGCCGACAACCTCACCTACCCCTCTATCAACTTCGACCGACTGGTCTACCTTTGGGAAAACGCAACCTATATGGACGCCACGTTCTATACCCTGCCCATTTCCATCAACCAAAGTTCGCTCGAGCAGATCAAACAGACGATCGCGACCGTCGGCGAAGATCCGCTCATTCTCCCCATTACCTGCAAAGCCGCCGGCCACATCTGGTTCCAGGTCAACGGTGTAAACGTGGAAGAAGCCGACATCTACTTCTCCTCCGGCTGCGTGGGCTACATCTGGTATGAGGATGGGAAACCGGCCTACTCCAACCAAATGACCGAAGGTGGCGTCAGCTTTTACAGCAACATCATTAACTCGGTGCAGCAGCAGTAAGCGCTGCGCGCTTACTTAGGGACGCCATATAAATAACTTACGCCTTTTGACCGTCTTATTTTGCCCTCACCAAATTTAAAAATCATTTCCGTAACTGAGGCTATGCAAAGGATTTGTAAATTCGGTGAGAACAAAAACGTCAGGTCAAAAACCAGTAAGTTATTTATACGGCGTCCCTTAGTCTGATAGTAGGTAGTCTTGTGGTGCTGCCGCATGTCGCTGCTCGCTTCGCTCGGTAGATGGCCTGCGGCCTTGGTAGTTAGTGGATTGATAGGCTACCGCATGTGAGCGCTTGCTTCGCTGGTACGGCAGGAGTTCAATAGTCTATAGACAAATACATAAAAAATGCGTCGTGCCGTCATCGATCTTGGAACAAATACCTTTCACCTACTCATCGCAGATGTAGCAGCGGACGGGAAGTTGACGGAGATTTACCGAGAACGCATCTTTGTAAAACTGGCGGAGGAAGGAATTACTACCATTGGTGCCTTACCCTTCAGCCGGGGAATTGCCGCCTTAAAGCACTACCGAAAACGGCTAGACGAATATGGCATTGAAGACTTAAAGGCCATTGGCACCGCAGCCTTGCGCACGGCAAGTAATGGTTCCGAATTCGTGACTACAGCGCTGCGGGAAGCCAGCATTACCATTCAATTGATTTCGGGAGACGAAGAGGCGAACCTCATCACCACCGGCGTCCTTCGGGCCATCCCTATCCTTGATGATCAAATTTTGATCATGGACATCGGCGGTGGATCCACCGAGTACATCATTGCTGGCGACGCAGGTGTCGACTGGCGGCAATCCTTCCCCATCGGGGTATCGGTCCTTTCCAACGATTTCCACCACAGCGATCCGATATCGGCCGATGAAATCCTGCGGCTGGAAAACCACTTGGCGGAACAACTGGCCCCGCTGGCAGCTGCTTTAGTTAAGCATCCTGCTCACCACCTCATCGGAGCAGCGGGCACCTTCGATGTGCTCGCGGAAGCACTCCGTGACCCGACCGCTCCTGATCACCCGACCAGCCATCAATTGACCCTGAGTGGTTTCCCGGAGTTGTACCACACCATTACCTCCGCGACGCTGTCCGAACGAATCGCCTTGCCGGAGATCCCACCGGAGCGGACAGATATGATCGTAGTAGCCATGATTTTACTTCGTTTCACCTTTCGGTTGGCGGAAATTAGGCGGATTACGGTTAGTGACTATGCGATGAAGGAGGGGGTTTTAGTGCGATAGTCTCGTGGGCCACCCGGCAAGTCCTGAGCAATTTCAGTAAATTATAGTTTGGTTTTAGGTCGATTCCATTTATTCCCTTTTCCAGTACGAGCGAAGCGAGCACCTCCTTGCGGCAGCACTACTAGTGGGCCAGCCAGTAAGTTTCGCTGCCTAATCCGCGGTGTCTTTTACCGCCTAACTGCGTTTACAGTGTACTAGATTACCCCCTACCAGACTATTAAAGGGGCGCGGCCGCAGGTGCAGAAAAAAGGATAGAGGAGCAAGGGATAAAAGGACGGTAATCTCCTTTATTCCTTTCCCTTTACGCCCTTTATATCGCCTCCTTCCCCGCCCAACGCCAGTACAACAACACCCCCACCCAGGCCAGCCCGCTGCCCAGCAGCGCCCCGGCCAGAATGTCTCCCGGGTAGTGTTTTCCGACGTAGACCTGGGCCACCGAGATGGCTGCTGCCCACAGGAATATTCCGATTCGCCAGCCGACAGCGTGGTGTTGCAGCCAGGTCATACTAAGGACCATTGCCACCGCGAAGTGGTTTGTAGCGTGGTTGGAGGGGAAGCTGAAACGGCCGCCACAGCCCACCAAAATCCGGACATGATCGGCCATCGTCGGTTCTGCGCAGGGCCTTAACCGGCCGATCCAGGGTTTCAGCATGGTTGCCGCCAGCTGATCCGCCACCGTCAATACCGCTGCCAGGCAGAGCAGCAGCCATAAGGTCCGCTTCCAGCCGTAGGCCCGGTAGAGCAAGACCAACATGATCAGGTACAGCGGAATCCAGGTCGTTTTTTCCCGAAAGACGGGGAGCACCGCGTCGAAAAACGGGTTGGCCAGCGATTGGTTGATGAAGTCGAAGAGAGCGTAATCGATGGACATGGTTGCTGGTTTCAGGTTGCAAGGTTGCAAGGTACAGGTTGCAGGTTGCAGGTTGCAAGGTACAGGTTGCAGGTTGCAGGTTGCAGGTTGCAGGTTGCAGGTTGCAGGTTGCAGGTTGTGTAAGACCCCAGCCCTTGGCCGGTCCTGCTCCCAGCGCCTCCGGTAAGGAGCTCAGGGCGAACGCATAGACCAACGTGAGGCCCCTTGGACAGGCTAAGGGACCGAAATTCCTATTGTGAGACCGTCATAAATTCGTTCAGTACCGTGCTACCTGCGTCAGGCTATTGCTTATTGCAATCCTGAGGTCCTAGGGCCTACTACCCACTAATTACTACCTTCGCCCCTACGAGCGCAGCGAGCTGCCTCGCCCAACAGACGAATAGACCAACAGACCAAAAAATCATCTCCTTTGCCTCTCAAAAAAACCATCTCCGGCTTCCGCGGCACCATCGGCGGCAAAGCCGGCGACAACCTGACCCCCGAAGACATCGTCGCCAACGTAGCTGGATACGGCGCCTGGCTCTTGAAAAACGGCGTTCCGCCTAAAGTTGTCATCGGTCGGGACGGCCGGCCCAGCGGGCCGGTAGTTGCCGCCCTCACCGCCGCCACCCTGCAATGTTTGGGCATCGACGTAATCGACTGCGATTTCGCCACTACGCCTACCGTAGAGATGGCCGTAGTACAGCACCAGGCCGGTGGTGGCATTGTACTCTCCGCCAGCCACAACCCCAAGGAATACAACGCGCTCAAATTCCTGAACCACAAGGGCGAATTCCTCTCCGCCGCAGCCGGTGCCGACCTTATGGCCATGGCCGCCGAAGGAGACATCACCTACTGCTCCGTCGACGACCTCGGCAGCATTACCGCCGACGACACCGCCCTACGGCACCACATCAATGCCGTACTGAACCATCCACTGGTGGAAGTGGAGGCCATCCGTAAGGCTGGCTTCAAGGTGGTCCTCGACGCCGTTAACAGCGTTGGTGCCATCTCCATCCCACCACTGTGCCGGGAGCTAGGCGTCACCTGCGAAGTCATCAACGGGGAGATGAACGGACAATTCGCCCACAACCCCGAGCCGCTGCCCCAACACCTGGGGGACCTGACAGACCGGCTAAAAACCGGTGATGCTGACCTTGGTCTCGCCGTTGATCCCGACGTCGATCGCCTCGCCCTCATCGGCCCCGGTGGCCGCTGGATCGGGGAAGAGTATACCCTCGTTACCGTAGCCGACTATGTGTTGCGCCATACCCCCGGCCCGGTCGTCTCCAACCTGAGCAGCAGTCGTGCCGCCGCCGATATTGCCGCCCATCATGGACAGCAATACTTTGCTTCCGCCGTGGGGGAGATCAACGTGGTGGAAAAGATGAAGGCCGTAGGCGCCGCCATTGGCGGCGAAGGCAGCGGTGGTGTCATCGACCCCCAACTGCATTACGGCCGTGATGCACTCATCGGGGTCGCCCTGGTCCTGAGTCACCTCGCCACCTCCGGTAAAACCATCAACGAACTGCGCGATGGTTATACCAATTACGAAATGATCAAGGACAAAAAGGAAGTGGACAAGACCTACGATCTTGACGCCGCCTTCGCCCGCGTCCGCGCCAAATTCCCCGACGTCCGTACCAGCGACATTGACGGGTTGAAACTAGACTTCCCCGACGGGTGGGTCCACCTCCGGGCTTCGAATACTGAACCTATTGTCCGGGTCTACGCTGAAGCGGGGACTAAGGAACGGGCACAGGAATTGGCGGACGGAATTAAATCAGTCTTGTAGTATGGTAGTCTTGTAGGTTTACAAGACTACCATACTACAAGACTACAAGACTACAAGACTATGTACACCTGGTTACTTTTCGATGCAGACAACACCCTCTGGGATTTCAGCGCTGCTGAAGCCTCGGCCCTGGAACGGACATTGCGGACACGCGACATTGATTGGTCCGACGAAGTCCTGGGCCAGTACCGGGTCATCAACCACCGGGCCTGGTCGGACTACGAGCAGGGCTTCTTGCCCAAGGAGCAGCTGCGGACCATCCGTTTTCAGCGGTTGCTGGAGCACTACCGCCTGGATCATCCGGCGGAGGAGCTTTCTTTCGATTATCGGACTTACTTATCTGAATCAACGCATATGCTCGACGGCGCGACAGCGCTGCTGGACCGTTTGAAGGGCAAGTATAAGCTTGGTCTGGTCACCAACGGACTCAAGGAGGTGCAACGCCCCCGCTTGGCGAATACGGGATTGGGGGAATACTTCGAGTTCATCGTCATTTCCGATGAGATTGGTGTGGCGAAGCCACACGCCGGGTTCTGGAACCACGCCTACGCGCAGATGGACGGTGTCGATAAATCCTCCGTCCTCGTTATCGGAGACAATGCCAACGCCGACGTTAAAGGTGCACTGGATTACGGCTTTGACGCTTGCTGGCTGCGCCATCCTGGTTTTGCGGACCGGAAAAATTTGGGGGAAACTTATCGGATCCGGGACATTCGGGAATTGGAAAATATTGTGGGGTGAAGAAAAAAAGGTTGAAGGGTGAAAGGAATAAAGGGAAGGGATTTAAATCGCAGATTTCAACGGATTACGCGAATTAATACAGATGCCCTCATTCATAATCTGCCCATATCAGCATAATCCGTTGTAATCTGCGATTCGGAATACGCGAACATGTGCAACCGGAGGTTAACGCCATTGCTTGCGCCCGGAGGTCGCTTCGGCCGGAGTCCTTTCTTTGCACCTGCGGCCCCGCCCCCTAAAAAGGAGTAGGCGAAAAAAGGAGGACAGGAAAAACCCGCTCACCCCGTACCTTGCCCTTCCCCCTTTAAACCTTTCCCTCCCTTACTATGACCAAAGCCGAAAAAGCCAGTAACATCCACACCATCCTCGACGACTTGTACCCGACCGTCCCGATTCCGCTCGATCATACGGACCCTTATACCCTGCTGGTCGCGGTGCTACTTTCGGCACAGTGCACTGATGTTCGGGTAAACAAGGTGACGCCACACCTTTGGGCCGTCACCGACAAGCCGGAGGAGATGATGCACGTTGACGTTGATGACATCAGGGCAATCATTCGTCCTTGCGGCCTATCGCCACGGAAGAGTAAGGCCATCAAAGAATTGAGCCGCATCATTACCGAAGACCACGGCGGCATAGTGCCACAAGATTGGGACGCCCTCGAAGCGCTGCCCGGTGTAGGCCATAAAACTGCTGCGGTAGTGATGAGCCAGGCCTTCGGCGTGCCGGCCTTTCCTGTCGACACCCACATCCAACGACTGGCGTATCGCTGGGGTCTTTCGACGGGAAAGAACGTGGAAAAAACGGAGAAAGACCTGAAACGGTTGTTCCCCGAAGAAAGCTGGAACAAGCTGCATTTACAGGTCATCTTTTTTGGTCGGGAATACTGCCCTGCCCGGGGGCATAAGATGCTGGAGTGCCCGATTTGCTCGGTTTATGGGCGGAAGTCTTTGCTCCGGGCAGAGGAAAGGTTATTGAAGTAGTCGGGTCGTCAAGTTGTCAAGGTTGTCGGGTACTACCTGACTGCTTGACTATCTGACTGCTTGACTTCATAAGGGGCGCGGCCGCGGGTGCAGTGAATTGGTGGATAAGCGCAAGGAAAGCCCTACGGTAGGCCGCAACAGCCTATCTTGTGAATTGTTACCATTCCACGTCCAACCAACTAACAGACCAATAGACCAAACTGCCATTCAGACCTCTACGCCCAATAAACGCTCCCGCCTCACCCGCCGCCTGCTGCGGTGGCTCCTTGGCCTTACTGCCGTGATCATTATCAGTTTGCTGTACCCGAAGAACTTAAAATTTCCTTTTGAATTCGAGCGCGGGCAACAGTGGGGATACTCCCGGTTAGAAGCCCCTTATGATATTCCGGTACTTAAGCCGGGGAACGTATTCGAAGAGGAGAAGGAGGCCGTACGGACCAGCGCCAAGCCCGTTTACCGGTTGAACCAGGAGGTGGCACGTAGCGCACGTGCTCGGTTCCTGGAAGAATTTAAGACCAGACTGGATTCCGCCCGCGTCCGGGGAGAAAACCGAGATTTGCTGCGACAACCGGAACGACATCGTCGTTACGGCCTGCGAGTGCTAGACAAACTCTACAACCAGGGTATTATCAAAGCCCGCAAAGAAGAAGAGGAACGCGGCATGTCTACCGTGATCACGATCCTCAACGGTAATGAACAGCGGCAACGGACAATCGCCCAGTTATTCACCCCAGGCGATGCCCGGGCCTGGCTGCAGGACAGCTTGTTTTACACCGATCTCAAATCCCCCGAATTCCTGCTGGAATTGCTGGAGGATAAATTCACCCATAACGTTTTCTATAATGATTCCCTGACGCAGAAGCTGCGCATGGATGCCATTGCGGCCGTTAGCCCTTTCGACGGGCTCCTCAAGCAGGGGCAGGAAATCATTGACCGGGGCGACCCGGTAACCGACAACGATTACCAGGAGCTGTTCAGCTACCGACGGCTGTACAACCAGAGCCTCAGTACCCAAACGACCTTCTGGAGTGTCTTTGGCGGCTTTGCGGTCCAGATCGGCCTGATAGTTCTCTTACTCTTCCTTTACATCCGATCGTTCTTTCCACTCATTTACAGCAGGATAAATAATCTTATTTTCATTGTCATGTGGCTGATGCTGTATGCACTGTTGGTAAGAACGGTAGAACTGAGCCCCGGGGTAAGCACTTACCTCGTACCCTTCTGCATCGTTCCGATCGTGATCAGGATATTCTTCTCGGAGCGGCTCGCGTTTTTTGTCCATGTATGCGTAGTGTTGATCGCCAGCTTCCTTACCAGTCAAGGCTATAATTTCACCTTCCTAAGCCTGATGGCGGGAGTGGTGGTCATTGTTATGGATATCGACACACGAGATTGGGGACGTTTCTTCCGCAGCCTGGTCCTACTCTTTTCCTTTTATGTGGTGGGCTATATCGGGCTCGAATTGATGCGTGGTGGCACCTGGAACACCGTAAACTACCCGACCATCGCCTGGATTGGCGGCAATGTATTCTTATGCCTCCTCGCCTACCCCTTGATTCCTCTATTAGAAAGGTTGTTCGGCTTCATCTCTCCCATTACGCTTGGTGAGTTGTGCGACATGAACCAACCCTTACTGGAACGGCTGGCTCGCTTAGCCCCCGGGACGTGGCAACATTCGCTTAATGTGGCCAACATGTCGGAGCAGGCAGCCAGGGCCACTGGAGCGGATGCGCTGCTGGTCAAAACCGCTGCAATGTATCATGACATCGGCAAAGTGACCAACCCAGGTTTTTTCATTGAAAACCAAACAGGGGCCAACCCTCACGAGAAACTCGGACCTAAGGAGAGCGCCGCCATCATCATCGGCCACGTAACCGAAGGCGTAAAGTTAGCCCGGCAGGCTCGCTTACCAAAGGTAATCATTGACTTCATACAGACCCACCACGGGACTACCCGGACGGAGTTCTTTTACCGCGCCTACATCAAAGACAAGCCACAACGCGAAGCAGAAGACGCTAACTTTCGTTACCCCGGTCCACGGCCAGTGACTAAAGAACAGACTATTTTGATGATTGCAGACAGTACCGAGGCAGCCTGCAAGAGCCTGAAGAACCCGCTGGAAGAGGAACTCTTCGCATTGATTGACAGTGTCATCCGGGGAAAACTAACGTCAGGACAGTTGGAACAAAGCCGGTTAAGCTTTCAGGAATTAGAAATTTGCCGGAGCGTATTTAAAGCAATCCTCAAAAGTGTGCACCATGCGCGGATTGCTTATCCTGAGAAGGAAGACTAGTGGACCACCCTGTAAGTAGCTAAGGAACATCAATTTAACAACTCTCCTGATTGAAGCGTAGTCATCGTGGTGCTGACCGAGCCCATGAAACGCTTGCATAGCCTTATCTACGCAAGTGTTTCATTGGTGAAGGGCAGTGCCGCAAGGGCAAGCTGCAAATCGGACAGTTATTGAATTGACGTTCTTAAGCGAGATTACCCCCTCAGTTTATCCAGCAACCCGCTCAGGGTCACGGCGTCCTCATCCGTCAGTTGACCGAAGGCCATGGTCTGGGAAGCTTCGACCGCTTCGCTCGCACGGTCGATCATTTGAAGACCAGCGTTTGTAATAAGAATATCTACCTGCCGGCGATCCGTCGGGCATTCACGGCGTTCCACAAAGCCTTTCTCCTTTAGCTTATCCACTAAACGGCTGGCATTACTCATCTTATCGATCATCCGTTTGGTAAGCAGCTTAACGGTGGCCGGCTTCCCTCCCCTGCCTCGCAATATGCGCAGGATGTTAAACTGCTGGAGGCTCAGGCCATAGGGTTTTAGCGCTTGGCCCGTAAGCTGGTTCAGCCAGGCAGCCGTAAATATGGTATTGACCTGTGCCCGGTGGGCAGCAGATTTAAAGGTAGGCTGTTTGATAGCGTCTTCTATGGTAGGCATCTGCAGATAGCGTAAGGAAGGAAAGGAGAAAAGCGAGATCGGAAGATAAAGCTGTTACTACAATGAATACAACGGTGAATAATTTAGTTCACTTTTGGCCTAAAAACAATTCAAGGGCTGCTTCTAAGCCTCTTGGCCGCCTGGGCTATTTTTTTTCAACCCCGCCATAATGAGGTAAAAACAGGGTAATTTAAGACACGTGGCTATAATGTTAAAAAAGGAGTAAGCCGGCAGCAAATTTTAGTTTATTCATAAAAAATTAAGCTTTTCATTAACTGATTTCATACACTATGTATTAATATTTTTGCCTTTCAACACATTACAAATTAGACACTAAGGGACGCGAATTAAATAAAACGTGTTTCTTGACCTGACGCTTTTGTTCTCGCCGTTCTTGAAAAATTCTTTGCATAGCCGTAGCTACGGAAATAATTTTTAAGAGCGGTGAGGGCAAAATA